>JAZODB010000202.1:0-4159 GCA_045596785.1 Eubacteriales bacterium | reverse complement strand
ATTGATGATTTTAAACGCAATGCTGCTTATGCGGCAGACAAAGCAGTAAAGAAAACAAATGATATGACGAGTATTGCAAAGCTTAATTTAAACATCAGAACATGTAATGCTAAGCTTGAAGCTGTTTACAGTGAGATAGGCAGACTCTTCTACACGGCAGAAAGAAGCAACAGCGATTTCACAAGTGATATTGCAGCGAATATAATGAAAGCCGACAAAATAAATGCTGATATCCTCAGCTATAAGAAAAAGCTTTCATCTATTCGAAATGTTACCGTTTGCGAGGGATGCGGAAAAGAAATTTCAAAAACATCTGCATTTTGTTCATTCTGTGGAATGAAGCAAGTTCATCCCGAGCCTGAAAAAAACACAACTGACAGCCCCGACGATGCAGAATCACCACTGGAAAATGATTCCGACAAAGACACTTCGGAATGTTCGTGTGACGATACCGAAAATTAAATCGTAATTTGATAACGATTGCTGTGCTGAATGCATACGATAACAGCATTACCTAAAAACCAAGGATGCGAAATTTCGCATCCCTGGTTTTATATATAATTTCAAAAAAACTATTGACTTTTTTGAGCCTTTATAGTATAATACAAAGGCTGAAATTAAAAAATTTAATATTAAACAAAATGCTAGTGTGGCTCAGTGGTAGAGCAGTTGATTCGTAATCAACAGGTCGTGGGTTCAATCCCCACCACTAGCTTTTTATTTTTTTAATTATGGCATAATGACAAAGCAATTGTTTATCTTTCTTTCATGCCCAAGACTAGGACGATTAATATATTCTCCGTTATAAACCATCGCCGTAGAGCTTCCCCCGTCGAGCATCGAAGCATTATAGGCTTTTTCATTAAGCATAACCTCTTGCAGAACGTCGAGATCGCATCCCATGCTCCAATTAGGCTGTCTTCCGTCAATCACAAGGAAAAGAATTTCTCCCGTTTCACGTTGCCCTATTGCACTTCTCGGAGCTATTCCCCACCCGCCTGTTCCGTTTTTCACAAGCCCCTCTCCGTTTACGATAAGAAATGGTGCAAATGTTACTGCATTTACAATATTGTTTTCAACTGCCCATTCAGCGGTACAATGACGCAAAACAAGTACACCCTGGTTATTTAATCCGATAAGATTATAAACCGATTCATCATCTTCAGCGGGAGATATAAGCTTTCCATCCTCTATTACAATTCCTGCCGGTATTCCTCCGTTCGAATCGTACTTAATCCCATCACGAAAAGCTCCACCGTTTATTCCCGCGATTGCTCCTGCGTTCTGTGTCATTGTCATTACGCTCTCACCGCAAGAATATTGCTGTGATGTATCGCTGACTTTTACACGCTTGGGATCACTTACCAGCATTACATATCCTCTATACGATTTTCCGGAAACCTCCTTTAAATAAATCCCATCCTCAAGATGCTCGTATCCTTCGTTTATGTAATCCTGTGCATCGGCTTGAACGGTGACTGTATCGATATTTTCTGTATAAATCTCCGTTTTGTCGTTTTCGAAATATAAAATATCAGAGTTATATCCGCTGTCATCTATTGAATTTTCCGATAAAATTTTGTTTATATATTCATCTGTAAAAAAAGCGGTAGCGAGATACTGATGTGACATCGTTCTCATTGAGGAGCAAATCCAAATTGTTTGCAGCTTGCTGCTTACTCCGCAAACTACTAATATATAAAAAGCGAGAATTGATATTATTCCCACAATTATAAAAGAGAACAGAACAAAAGAAAACGTGCGTATAAGCTTTCTCATATTATAAATTCACCGAACACATAAAATTAATATGCGTTTTAGACGAATTAATTAGCAGAAAGTTCCGCACGTTTTCTTTTATCTATGTTTTTAATTTTTTGACGCTATATATTCATCAATGGATTTTGCCGCATTTTTTCCTGCACCCATTGCAAGTATAACCGTAGCTGCGCCTGTTACAGCATCGCCGCCGGCATACACTCCCTCGCGAGATGTAAGTCCGCCATCATCGGTAATTATTCCACCCCACTTTGTGCACTCGAGACCTGCTGTATTTGACTTAATAAGAGGATTGGGGCTTGTTCCTATCGCCATTATGACACTATCGGCATCAATTGTAAATTCGGAGCCTGCCATTTCAACCGGACGTCGTCTTCCGCTTTCATCCGGGTCACCGAGCCCCATGCATACACACTCTATCTTAGAAACATATCCGTTTTCATCGGCTATAATTCTTGTGGGGTTGGTCAGAAGCTTGAACACGATTCCCTCCTCTTTTGCGTGTTCAACCTCTTCTGCTCTTGCCGGAAGTTCTTCTTCACCGCGGCGATATACGATATATACGTTCTTTGCTCCAAGTCTCTTTGCGCATCGAGCGGCATCCATTGCAACATTACCGCCTCCCACCACAGCTACATTTTCAGCATGCATGATCGGAGTTGACGAAGAATCATTGTAAGCTTTCATAAGGTTTATTCTTGTAAGAAATTCATTGGCGGAATAAACACCGCATAAATTTTCTCCGGGAATGCCCATAAATCTCGGAAGCCCTGCTCCTGTTCCAACATAAACTGCCTCAAAACCATCCTCAAGCAGTTCATCTATGGAAAGAACTTTACCGATTACCATATTAGTTTCAATTTTTACACCGAGGGCACAGAGTGTATCGATTTCTTTTTTCACAATAGCTTTTGGGAGCCTAAACTCCGGGATTCCGTAAACAAGAACTCCACCGGCTGTATGCAGTGCTTCAAAAATTGTAACCTCATACCCTTTTTTCGCAAGATCTCCCGCGCACGTCAGTCCGGAGGGACCCGAACCGATTATCGCAACTTTGTGCCCGTTGCTTTCAGCTTTTTCGGGAAGTTCTTCCGAGTGTTCATTATGCCAATCGGCAATAAATCTTTCTATACGTCCTATTCCGACAGGTTCACCCTTTATTCCGCGCACGCATTTTGCTTCACATTGAGATTCCTGCGGACAAACTCTTCCGCAAACAGCAGGCAGAGAGCTTGATTCGGCAATAATTCTGTAAGCCCCCTCAAAGTCACCCTCGGCAGTCTTTTTTATAAAGTGAGGTATACTGATGCAAACAGGACATCCGGAAACACATGGCATATTTTTGCAACTCAAACATCTTTGAGCCTCATCCACAGCTGCTTTTTCGCTGTATCCGAGTGCGACTTCGGAATAATTTGTACTCCTAACTTCAGGATTCTGAGTTGGCATTTCGTTTTTCTTTAATGACATGTTCGGCATTTTTATTTTACCTCCTTTTTATAAAGATTGCAGTTATCTTCTCTTTTATGTTTTTCAAAATCTTTATACATTCCGCCGCGTTTCAATGCCTCATCAAAGTCTACCTCATGACCGTCAAAATCAGGACCGTCAACACAGGCAAATTTTGTTTTTCCGCCGACTGTCAGTCTGCATCCACCGCACATTCCGGTACCGTCAATCATTATGGGATTCATACTGACAACTGTTTTTATACCATACTCTTTTGTAAGTGCAGAGACAAACTTCATCATTATAACCGGACCGATAGCTATCACTTCATCATATTTTTCGCCCGACTCTATCAGCTCACGCAAAGCGTTTGTAACAAGTCCCTGCCTGCCATATGTACCGTCATCAGTCATAATATATAATTTATCGGATACGGCGTTAAATTCACTCTCAAGGATTACAAGGTCACGGTTTCTGAACCCTACCACGGAGTGAACCTCACACCCTATTTCATGCAGTTTTTTTGCAACCGGATAAGCGATAGCGCAGCCGACACCACCTCCGATTACAGCAACTTTTTTCAGTCCTTCGGTTTCTGTCGGACGTCCGAGAGGACCGACAAAATCACTTATATAATCTCCTACCTGCATTTTTGCAAGAAAGTCGGTGGTTGCTCCGACTTTTTGAAAGATTATTGTCACTGTTCCGTTTTCCCTGTCGTAATCAGCTACGGTCAATGGAATACGCTCACCGTTTGAATCTGTTCTGAGTATTATAAATTGTCCCGCCTGCGCTTTTTTCGCGACGAAAGGAGCATATATATCCATTTTTATGACTGTCGGATTCAATTCTGTTTTAGAAACTATTTTGTACATTATGATATCCTCATTCTTGTATATTTATTATTAAAAAAACAATTATTTATATTATA
>JAZODB010000201.1:0-4438 GCA_045596785.1 Eubacteriales bacterium | reverse complement strand
GCTTCCGAGGAGGCTGTTTACAACCTGACCAAAGCCATCTTCGACAACGCCGAGGCTATCAAGGCTGAAAACGCCAAGGGCGCTGAGCTGACTATTGAAAACGCTACTTCCGGTATGACTGCTCCTTTCCATGCAGGTGCTGCAAAGTACTTTGCCGAAAAGGGTGTAACGGTAGAAGAAAAATAAAAAAGCACTTTCTGTAAAAGGCATCGACTTTATTATGCAAATAATAACGTGAGCTGTGGTGGGAAACCACCGCGGCTCTTTGTTTTCAGTGCATTTCGGCTGATTTGAGATGCATTTGAGCTTTATATTGAAAACAGACTTTTGTCGTGAGGATACTAAAGTATATAATAGGAGACCGCTATGGCTATTTTAAAGAAGAAAAAAGATATTGATACACGGATTGAGGAAACAGCATCAGACCTTGATTCTGTGATGAAAAAATACGACAGGGAGTCGAATACCAGGATTTGGGAAGGTGTGCCGAAAATTATCGTAAGTATAGTTCTCGCATCGTTTTCGCTTTTCTGTATGTATGTTACGCTGTTTGCAACATGGCTTGATGAAATAAGGCTTACGTCATTTGTTGCAATGATAGTTTTTCTCGGATATATTGTTTTCCCGGCAAAAAAAGGTGTTCAACGTGTGAATTTTATTCCGTGGTACGATATTGTGGCTATGATTGTAGGAACGGGAGCTTTTCTGTATTTTACCGCCAATGCAATGACTATCATTCAGCAGGGAAGCAAATTTGAGCTTTATCAGATTATTATAGGTATCATCGGTATCCTCGCTCTTGCAGAGGTGTGCAGACGAAGCGTAGGACTTCCGATTCTGATAGTTGCACTTGTATTTATAATTTACGCACTTTCATTCGGACTTGTAAATCCGACGTTTGAGGGACGACTCAATTATCTTGTGCGCGCGCTTTTCTATTCAAAAGAGGGAATCCTTTCAACGCCGATAAATACCTGCTCTAAATTTATCGTGGTATTTATAATTTTCGGGGCATTCCTTGAGCGCACGGGAATAGCGGATTTCTTCATTCAAGCTGCAAATGCCGTGGTCGGCGGATTCTCAGGAGGTCCTGCTAAGGTAGCAGTTGTGGCAAGTTCTCTTGAGGGAATGGTCTCCGGTTCTTCAGTTGCAAATACTGTCGGAAGCGGCTCGGTAACAATTCCGCTCATGAAGAAAACGGGATACAAACCCGAGTTCGCGGGAGCTGCTGAGGCGGCGGCATCAACAGGCGGACAGATTATGCCTCCCATTATGGGTGCGGCGGCGTTTCTGATGGCTGAATACATAAAGGTACCGTACAGCAGTATCATAGTTCATGCGATTCTTCCTGCGCTGTTGTACTTTGCCGGTATATTCATAGCGGTTCACCTTGAGGCAAAGAAGCTCGGACTTCGCGGTGTTCCGCGCGAGGAACTTCCGAAAATCAAAAATCTCATAAAAAAGCTGTACCTTCTTCTCCCGCTCATAATCCTTATATACCTTGTAACGTCAAATACGAAAACTATTCAAACTGCGGCGACAATTGCTATAATTGCGGCAATCATCGTAAGCTTGATAAATAAAGATAATCGTCTCACTCCGAAAAGATTTCTTGAGGCTCTTGCTGCCGGAGGTCAGGGCACTATTGCGGTAGCGGCAGCATGCGGAATCGCAGGTATAATCGGCGGCACAATCACGATGACCGGACTTGCAAATCTTGTAATCAACGGCATTGTTGCTCTTGCGGGAAATCAGGTTATAATTGCATTGTTCCTTACCATGATATGCTGTATCATTCTCGGAATGGGGGTTCCCACCACCGCAAATTACTGCATTATGGCGGCAACCTGTGCTCCTATTCTTATAAGAATGGGTGTCCCCGCAATTGCGGCGCATTTCTTTGTGTTTTACTTCGGAATAGTTGCTGATTTAACACCACCGGTTGCACTTGCGGCGTACGCAGGTGCCGCAATTGCACAGGCAAATCCGATGAAGACAGCACTTAATTCCACAAAACTTGCGATAGGGGCATTTATTGTGCCGTATGTATTCGCATTGAATCCGGTTCTTCTGTTCGTAGGAGTGGATGGTGTGTTCCAGGTTGTCGGAATAATTATTACATCTGTTGCCGGAATATTCGGTATATCGGCAGCACTTGAGGGATATATTTTAAAGCGAATGAATCCAATTCAGCGTATTATGTCAGCGGTTGGAGGTCTGCTTCTTATTGATCCGGAACTTGCGACGGATTGTATAGGAATCGCGCTTGTTGCGGCTGTAATACTTTGGCAGTATCTCGAAAAGAAAAAAATCATGAAAACAGCATAAATCCAATTGTGCCGCAAATGCATTTTGTATGTATTTGCGGCACAATTTTTGCAGTGCGGCATTGACAATTATGCAGAAAAGTAGTATAATTTACAGTATAAAATATCGCAAATGAAATCCAAAATGTAATTTTATTCATTTTATAATTAGCGGAGGTAAAATGGGACTTACACTTACCGAGAAAATACTGACTGCACATCTTGTTGACGGAGAGATGAAAAAAGGCAGCGAAATCGGAATAAAAATCGACCAAACTTTAACTCAGGATGCCACGGGAACAATGGCTTATATTGAGTTTGAGGCAATGGGAATCGAGCAAGTGCGCACGGAGCGCAGCGTTGCGTATATAGACCACAACACGTTGCAGTCGGGATTTGAAAATGCGGATGACCATCGCTTCATCGGCTCTGTGGCTAAAAAGCACGGAATTTATTTTTCAAGACCGGGAAACGGAATCTGCCATCAAGTGCATCTTGAGCGCTTCGGTGTGCCGGGGAAAACTCTCATAGGCTCGGACAGCCATACTCCTACCGGAGGCGGAATAGGAATGCTTGCGATTGGCGCCGGCGGACTTGATGTTGCGGTTGCAATGGGAGGCGGAGCGTATTACATAACCTGTCCTAAAATTGTTAACGTGGAGCTTGTCGGAAAACTGAAGCCTTGGGTTGCCGCAAAAGATATAATTCTTGAGCTTCTTCGCAGAATCTCGGTCAAGGGCGGTGTCGGTAAGGTTATAGAGTACACAGGTGAGGGCGTTTCCACACTTTCTGTGCCCGAACGCGCCACAATTACCAATATGGGCGCAGAGCTCGGTGCTACAAGCTCGATTTTTCCGTCTGACGATGTTACTCTTGATTTTCTCCGCGCTCAGGACAGAGAGGCAGATTGGAGCGAACAGAAAGCGGACTCGGATGCGGTTTACGATGAGCATATAATTATTGATTTGACAACTCTTGAACCGATGGCGGCATGTCCGCACTCACCGGATAACGTAAAATCTGTCAAAGAAATCGGGAAAATGAAGATAGACCAGGTTTGTATCGGCTCGTGTACAAACAGTTCGCTCCTTGATATGCTTAAGGTGGCGTATATTCTCGATGGACGTACAGTACATCCGGATGTTTCACTTGCAGTATCTCCGGGCTCAAAGCAGGTGCTTGCGATGATGGCTGAAAACGGAGCGCTTGAAAAGATAATTGCGGCGGGCGCGAGAGTCCTCGAATCTGCATGCGGTCCGTGTATCGGAATGGGACAGTCGCCTAATTCTAAAGGAATCTCACTGAGAACATTCAATCGCAATTTTGAGGGAAGAAGCGGTACGCGCGACGCTCAAATTTACCTTGTGTCTCCTGAGGTTGCGGCGGCTTCCGCTGTCGCGGGATATCTTTGCGATCCTCGCGAGCTTGGAAATATGCCGGAATTTACACTTCCCGAGAAATTCAAGATAAACGATAACATGATTACCCTGCCGGAATCTCCCGAAAAAGCGCATGAAGTGGAAATTCTCCGCGGTCCCAACATAAAGGAGTATCCTAAGACCGAGCCGCTTTCCGCGTCACTTGAGGCGAAGTGCTCCCTGAAGGTCGGCGACAATATTACGACGGACCATATAATGCCTGCGGGAGCGAAAATTCTTCCGCTTCGCTCAAATATTCCCGAAATTTCGAAGCACTGCTTTACCGTATGCGATGCCGAATTTCCGTCAAGAGCATTGTCGCTCGGACAAAGTATTATAGTCGGCGGCTCAAACTATGGTCAGGGCTCATCGCGTGAACATGCGGCACTTGCGCCGCTCTATCTTGGCGTAAAGGCTGTTATTGCAAAATCCTTCGCTCGAATTCATTGTCAGAATCTCATAAATGCAGGGATTCTCCCCATGACATTCGAAAACGAGAGTGATTACGACGCTGTTGCTGAGGGAGATGTTCTTTCAATGGCGAATTTGTATGATGAGGTTATGTCAGACGGCGTTGTTCATGTAATAAACGATACTACAAAAGCGCAGTTTATCGTAAAATGCGAGCTCAGCGGCAGAATGAAGGATATCATCCGTTGCGGCGGACTCCTCGAATACACAAAAGAGAATTTAAAATAATTGGAGTAGATATGG
>JAZODB010000200.1:0-6006 GCA_045596785.1 Eubacteriales bacterium | reverse complement strand
TCAAAGGACCGTTATTTCCAAGAGGGCTCGAGAAAGCTCGTGCCTGAAGGAGTAGAGGGACGTGTGCCTTATAAAGGACCGTTGTCGGATACCGTATTCCAACTCATGGGTGGTCTGAGATCCGGTATGGGATACTGCGGAGCTGAGACTATCGATTATCTTAAAGAAAACGGTCGCTTCGTGAGAATGTCAGGAAACGGTCTGCGCGAGTCACATCCTCACGACATTTCGATTACAAAAGAAGCGCCTAATTACAGTGTTCAGATTCAGTGAAACAAATACTCGGAGATTTAAATGAACAAACCCCAATACACGGTATCTATCATGACACTCGGATGCCGAGTAAACCAATATGAATCTGATTTTTTTGCAGATTCATTGAAAAACCTCGGAGTAAATATTGTTCCGTTCGGGGAAAAATGCGACCTTTCTATAATTAACACGTGTACGGTAACATCTGAAAGCGATCGCAAATCACGTCAAATGATACGCCGCGCTACTGCTTATTCAAAAAAAACGGTAGTGACGGGTTGCTTTGCACAAATATCCCCGGATGCCGCTTCTCAAATCGACAATGTAGTATATGTGTGCGGAAATTCCGGAAAAGCAAAGCTTGCTGAAACTGTTTATAAAATTTTGAGCGATGAATACAAAGGCAAAAAAAACGACACTGAGCCTCCAAACGACATGGATTCCGTTACAATAACTCTGACAACTCCTATGCGATGTCGTTCATACATCAAAATCGAAGACGGTTGTGGCAACCGCTGCTCCTACTGTATCATATCATCGGCTCGCGGACCCGTGCGTTCAAAGCCAACAGAACTCGTTTTGAAGGAAGTAGCCGCCCTCGCGGCAGACGGGTGCCGCGAAATAATACTTACGGGCATAGAAACCGCTTCGTACGGACTGGACTTTGAAAATAAACTCCCGTACGGGTACAGTCTCGCCAACCTTATTCTCGAAATATCCAAAATAGATGGCATTGAACGAATAGGGCTCGGTTCTCTCGACCCTACCGTAATGAGCGAATATTTTACAAGCACCGTCAGCGGAATAACCAAGCTCCTTCCTCATTTTCATTTATCAATACAAAGCGGTTCGAGCGAAATACTTGCCGCAATGCGCCGAAAATATAATTCCTCACAAGCTGCCGAGGCGATTGCACGAATGAAATCCGCTATTCCCGATGCAACATTCTCTGCCGATATAATTGTTGGATTTCCCGGAGAAACCGAAGAGAATTTCTCACAGACTGTCGATTTCTGCCGCCAATCCGATTTTCTGCATTTGCATATTTTTCCATACTCCAAAAGAGCCGGAACCGAGGCTGCATTGATGAAAAATCAAATTTCTGAACAAATCAAGCACTCAAGGCTTCGCACTCTTGAAAAAATCGGGGCTGACATAAAGAAGAATATACTGCTTAACTATGTCTCAAACCACTACTCCTCACCCGTATATGTCCTTGTTGAAAAATCAGAAAATAATATCACATCAGGTCACAGCGAACACTTTATTGAAATACGCATAAACGGAATTGAAGAGACTATCGGAAATATCATCCCCGTGCTTCTCGATAAAACCAACGGTGAAATCTGTGAAGGACATGTAATTTGAATTTCATATTTTACAGCACATCAAAAAACCAAAAAGGGTTGTCGCATTAAGGATAATTTTTCCAAATGCGACAACCCCTTTTTGGTTGAGCATCAATTTTCACATCATTTACGACCGATTCCGCCACAAATCCTTGAATATGTTAATAATTACCAATTTATTATATTGATTTTTGGCAATATTTTATTTCATCCAACACTTGAAATAATCCCGATATTATGGTAAAATATGGATAAAGCAAATGGAAATAATTTACATAAAAATATGTGGAAAGGCATGGTTAAATTGATGGATAAGGATACAAAAATACTGGTAGCAGACGAGAACAGCGAGGTAAGAACGCGTTGTCGCGATATATTCACAGCAAAAGGAGCTTTGGTTGAGGAAGCAAAGAACGGCGAAGACGCCGTCAGGATGATATCGCGACAAAGCTATGACATCGTAATTGCAGATTTATGGCTTTCGGGAACAGATGGGCTTACTCTTATGAAAAAAGCAAGTGAAAACGGTAAAATTTCACCCTCTTTTATAATTTTGATGCAAATTAACACGCCGAATGTTCTTATGGAAGCAAACAGAAGCGGCGCCGCGCTTTGCCTCGTAAAACCGATTGATTACGAAAACCTCTGTGCGGGAATAGACACCATACTGAAAAATCGCGCCGCAACCTCAGCACATAAATCGCAGGATGTTTACGCAAACGATGCGGTACAACAGCTCCCGTACGATATAGAAACTCAAGTTACAAGAATTATCCATCAAATCGGAGTGCCTGCTCATATCAAAGGCTACCAATATCTTAGGTCCGCTATTCTTATGACAATATCCGACAGTGACATTATTAATTCTGTAACAAAAGTTCTCTATCCGACCGTAGCGAAAAAATACCAAACAACCACATCAAGAGTAGAACGAGCAATCCGCCATGCAATAGAAGTTGCTTGGGATCGCGGCGATGTTGATACGCTGAACTCATATTTCGGATATACAATTCAAAACAGCCGCGGAAAGCCTACAAACAGCGAATTTATTGCAATGATTGCCGACAATCTGCGTCTTAAATACAAAATAAAATAAACCGCTCAAATCCACCTGACACGGTCCGTATCTGCCCATACGGGTCGTGTCTATTTTTTTCCGCGAATTACCAAATTCCCCTCGTAATCCGTTCGGTAAAGTACAGCCCCGATATTTTCTATTCGTTCCGTTACGTCATTTGACGGATGACCGTATGAATTGTTTCTTCCACACGATATAACGCAGATATCGGGAGATACAGCTGATAAAAACTCCTCGGAATTGGAAGTAGATGAACCATGATGAGCCACTTTGAAAATATCACAATCGAGATAGGCTGTCCCGTAATTTTCAAGAGCGTATTCCTCAGCGGCACTTTCCGCATCACCTGTTATAAGACACGAGGTGCCTGCGGCTGTTATCTTAACAAAAAAGCTCGCGTCGTTCAAATTGTCGTACAAAAGCTCGGAATTGTCGGCAATCTCTATCGTAATACTTCCTGTCGTATAGCTCGCAGCCCCATTCAAGTATACAATATTAACGCCCTTCTTTTCCGCGGTTTCTATTGCCTTCCTATAAAAATTGTCGTTAACAACTTCATCGGAAAGAACAAGATATTCAACGTCAACAAGCTCCATAATGTCAGACGCTCCGCCCATGTGATCCTCATGCGGATGTGTGATAATAAAATAATCTATGCTTGGAGAATATAAGCGTAGATATTCCGCAGCTGCCGCGCCATATGAGGTCGGTCCCGCATCAACAAGGACCGATTTTCCCTCAAATGTAACAAGCATACAGTCGCCCTGCCCGACATCCAAAAAACGAAAAGTAGGCTTTCCGTCGAACAGCTCAGCAGTCGGAATTATCGTTCCTGTTTTGTTATAAGTATACAGTAAAAATAATACTGTCGCCGAAACAATGATAATGGCGATTGATAATTTAACAATTGTTTTTAATTTAGATTTCATTTTAAAATATGTACGGGCAGTGCCCGTTACGTTGTTCGCCTTTCATTTTCTGAAATCAGACCAAAGAATGTGCGTACAGAATTACTGAAAAGATATGCGGGAATACATAATAAAAACCAAAGCGCCGAAAAAGCAGGGCACACCTGACCAAGAATATTGCCGCGCATATCGGAGTAATCCCACACGTCAAGTCCAAGCCAGACATTAACTGCAATCCCGACAGCAAATTCAACCGCGGTAATTATCATACATCCAAGTAGACAGCGCGCAATAAAGCTCTCGCACCGCAGCTTAAAATTAAGCCAATGCAGGAGAAGAAAACATAAACCTCCCGCCAATGTCATGCTCCAATGCGTGTATCCTCGCCAAAGCATCTCAATAATTCCGTAAATGATTCCGCCTGACAAAAAAACGCAAATATATTCCACTCGTCTTATCATAAATATCACCCCTTTTATGTATCGACACTGTAAAGGGGTGATATTCACGATATTTAAAGATATCTTATCGATCCCACAATAAAATCCACATTTATAAGCGTACCGGCAAAAAAACAACTTCACCCCGAAGAATTTATATATAAGTTCTTCGGGGTTAGTTTACTGCAATGCAGCAAAAGCGGCATTACTTATCGGTTGTTTGCGGCTGTGTATCTGAGGGGGCAGAGGCAGCTTCGGATTTTTCGCCGAGATATTTCGGTAGCTGCATTCCCGCCATATCAAACATTTCGGAAAGCGGAGGAATACTCTTGTAAAGCCCGGATATAAAGTCGGCAGTGGTTCCTTTACCATCTGCGGATTTCGCTCCGCTATCCCAAACCGTAATCTTGTCGATTTGGAGATTCTTTATTGCATCCACCTGGATTCTTGTAATCTCTTCAAGCTTATCGGCAATCATAAGTCTTATCGCATCGTTAGCTTCACCGCCCGCGGACTTAACAAGCTCCGAGAAACCTTCAGCTTGCTTCATGAGTATCTGCTTGATACCGTCGGCTTCTGCCTGCATCTTCATAAGAGTAGCATCTGCCTCACCCTTTGCGCGGCGTCTGATCTGTTCAGCTTCCGCCTCAGCCTCAAGCTCAAGCTTTTTGCGGTTGATTTCGGTTTTTATAATAACGTCAGCCTCAAGTTTAGCTTGCTCATAGTGAGCTCTCGCTTCTTCAGCGGCTCTCTTTGCCTCGTATGATTCTTCTTCTGCTCTTGCTTTTGCGATATTTTCGGCAGCAGTTGCACGCTTTTGAGCATCCGCTTCTTTTTCACGTCTTGTAGCATCGGAATCGGCAATTTTTGCCTTAGCTTCGTTTTCACCGGTGATAGCTTCGGAATCGGATTTTGATACGGAAATACGCATATCGCGGTCAGCCTCGGCAGAACCAATCGCACCTACTCGGTTAGCGTCTGCAACGGAAATCTTCGCATCATTAATAGCCTTTGCCGCAGCCTCCTGACCGAGAGCAACTATATAGCCGGATTCATCTGTGATATCGGTAACGTTTACGTTGATGAGACGAAGACCGATTTTCTTAAGCTCTGTTTCGACGTTTGATGAAACAGCTTCAAGGAACTTGTCACGGTCCGAGTTTATTTCCTCAATATCCATTGTGGCGATAATGAGACGCATTTGACCGAAAATTATGTCCTCTGCAATCTGCTTTATTTCATCAATCCTTATTCCGAGGAGACGCTCTGCGGCATTCTGCATAACACCGTTTTCCGTAGAAATACCTACTGTAAATCTTGAAGGTACGTCAACACGGATATTCTGCTTTGAAAGCGCATTGCGAAGGTCAACCTGAATTGACATGGGAGTCAAATCAAGGTATTCATAAGCCTGAATCACCGGCCAAATGAAAGACGCACCGCCGTGTATGCATTTAGCGGAACGCTGCGTACCGTCCTGAGCTGTTCCCACTTTACCGTAAATGACAAGAATTTTGTCGGAAGGACATTTTCTGTATCTCGACAAAATTACGATTAAAGTGGTAAGTGCTATAAGAACAATAACACTGACGAGCATAAGTACCTGCGGTTTTATTCCTCCCGCTACACTTGAAAGAAAAATTCTCATATTTAACTCCTTTTTTATTTATTATATCATATGCAAAGAAAAATGCACATGTTTTTTGTTTTTGATATTTTTTAATAAAGCCAAAATATTTTTTTGACACCAACACTTTAGCGTAAATATCATTCTCCGAGAGGTTCAACTACCACAAGACCTACCTCATCGGTTGCGACAACTCTGACGCACTCTCCGGTTTTAAGCTTACGCTCACATTTTGTAACCGCCCCGATTTCAACAAATCTTTCCTGAATAGTGATATTGATTTTACCGCTTCCCGACATATTCGGGGGAATGGTAATGTAAACAAGTCGGAGGCCAAGCGGTCTTAGGAAGA
>JAZODB010000199.1:0-10804 GCA_045596785.1 Eubacteriales bacterium | reverse complement strand
GTTCTTGCCCGAAATTTCCACTACCTTATCGAGAATTTTGCGAACGCTGTCAACCTCAAACATATTGTCCACACCCTGCATCACGCAGGCAAGACGTTCAAGTCCCATGCCCGTGTCGATATTCTTATGTTCAAGCTCGGTGTAATTTCCTTTACCGTCTGAGTTAAACTGAGTAAACACATTGTTCCAGATTTCCATGAATCTGTCGCAGTCACAACCCGGACGGCAGTCGGGCTTTCCGCATCCGTATTTCAGTCCGCGGTCAAAGTAAATCTCGGAGCAAGGTCCGCAAGGACCTGTACCATGTTCCCAAAAGTTATCCTCTTTACCGAGCTTTGTAATTCTCTCGGCAGGCACTCCTATTTTATCATTCCACAGCCTGAACGCCTCGTCGTCGTTTTCGTAAACAGACGGATAAAGCTTTTCCTCCGGTATTTCAAGGCATTTTGTGAGAAATTCCCACGCCCACGGAATAGCTTGGTCCTTGAAGTAATCGCCGAACGAGAAGTTTCCGAGCATTTCGAAATACGTGCCATGACGCGCGGTATGTCCGACACGCTCAAGGTCGGGCGTGCGGATGCACTTTTGGCATGTCGTGACTCTGTGACGCGGCGGCTCCACCTCACCCGTGAAAAATTTTTTCATAGGTGCCATGCCTGAGTTTATAAGAAGTAATGATTTGTCATTAATTGGCACGAGGGGAAATGACGGGAGGCGAAGATGCCCCTTTGATTCAAAAAACGAAAGATATTTTTCGCGAAGATCGTTTACCGATGTCCACTGCATAAAATTTTCTCCTCTTAACTTATTTAATGTATTTTTTTAAGTTAAAACATATCACAATACTTTATTATATCATTGCAGCGACTGCATGTCAATCAAAATTTCGATATTTCGCGTAGCAGTTCGGAAATTTTATGAAAAACGCTTTTATAAATCAAAAAAACAAAGCTCATTTTATAAAAGCATAAAATTTTTATTGCCTTTTTGCTTGACAAGGGATATCCGCAGTGATATAATATAATGTAATATAAATCAAAAGCTATGATGGGAAGAAGTACCTCAGCAAACTGCATCCAGAGAGCCGCGGAGGCTGAAATCGCGGCGGCGTGCGCTAAGTGAAAGTAGTCCCGGAGCTTCGCGTGTGAAATCAGTAGCGCGCGGCGTCTCTCCCACGTTACAGGGAATGGGGATTTTTGTCCCTTGAGTGTATTTGGATTATCCGAATGAATACGGGTGGTACCGCGCAATGTGCGTCCTGTCGATAAATTATCGGCGGGTTTTTTATTTTATAAAATATCATATCCCGTAAATTAAACCGTAAAACCATTTCGAAAGGATTTTTATATGAGAAAAGAACTCCCTAAAACCTATTCGCCCTCCGAATTTGAGGAAAGAATATACGGCGAATGGTGCGATAAAAAGCTCTTCACCCCTGAAATTGACCATCAGAAAAAGCATTACTCAATCGTAATCCCTCCGCCGAACATTACCGGTCAGCTTCACATGGGACACGCACTCGACAACACTTTGCAGGATATCCTTATCAGATACAAAAGAATGTGCGGTCTCTGCACCCTATGGGTCCCCGGCACCGACCATGCGTCAATCGCTACCGAAGCTAAAATAGTAGAGGCAATGCGTAAGGAAGGAATCACAAAAGACGATATTGGCCGTGACGGCTTCCTTGAACGCGCGTGGGATTGGAAAGAAAAATACGGCGGAAGAATTATCGAACAGCTTAAGAAACTCGGCTCTTCATGTGATTGGTCAAGAGAACGCTTCACTCTCGATGAGGGCTGCAGCAAAGCGGTCCGCGAGGTGTTCATCCGTCTTTACAATAAAGGGCTCATCTACCGTGGCGTAAGAATCATAAATTGGTGTCCCCACTGTCTCACCTCAATTTCAGATGCAGAAGTAAACTACGAGGAGCAGCCCGGACATTTTTGGCATCTTCGTTACCCATTTGCCGACGGCTCCGGATATCTTGAGCTTGCAACAACTCGCCCCGAAACACTTCTCGGTGATACCGCCGTTGCTGTAAATCCCAAGGATGAGCGTTATGCTCACCTTATCGGCAAAACACTCATTCTCCCACTCGTTGGGCGTGAGCTTCCGATCGTCGGCGACGATTATGTTGAAACAGACTTCGGAACGGGAGTTGTAAAAATCACACCCGCTCACGACCCCAATGACTTTGAAGTCGGTAAACGTCACGACCTTCCTGTAATAAACTGCATGACGGATGACGCAAAAATCACTGCCGACTACCCTAAATACGCCGGAATGGACCGATATGAAGCTCGCCGTGCAATTGTACGCGATCTTGAAGAAGGCGGATACCTTGTTCGTACAGAAGAACATGTTCACAACGTAGGTACATGCTATCGCTGCGGAACAACGGTAGAGCCACGTGCATCTCTCCAATGGTTCGTAAAAATGGAGCCGCTTGCAAAACCCGCCATTGAAGCTGTACGAAACGGAAGCATAAAATTTATTCCCGAAAGATTTGAAAAAAACTACTTCCATTGGATGGAAAACATCCGCGACTGGTGCATTTCACGTCAACTTTGGTGGGGACACAGAATCCCCGCATTCTATTGCGACGACTGCGGTGAAACTGTCGTTACCCTCGGTGATGCTCCCGTATGCCCAAAATGCGGCGGTCACATGACTCAGGACCCCGACACGCTCGACACTTGGTTCTCGTCAGCTCTGTGGCCCTTCTCCACTCTCGGTTGGCCTGAAAACACCGAGGACCTCAAATACTTCTATCCCACAAGCACTCTCGTAACGGGATACGATATCATCACATTCTGGGTTTCCCGTATGATCTTCTCCGCACTTGAATACACGGACAATATTCCGTTTGATACGGTGCTGATTCACGGTCTTGTGAGAGATGCACAGGGCAGAAAAATGTCAAAATCTCTCGGGAACGGCATCGATCCGCTTGAAATTATCGACAAATACGGTGCTGACGCGCTGAGATTCGCTCTCGCAACAGGAAACAGCCCCGGAAACGACATGCGCTTCTCAGACGAAAAAATCGAAGCTGCCCGCAACTTTGCAAACAAGCTGTGGAACGCGGCGCGCTTCGTGATGATGAATCTCACAATTGACGAAATAAAACTCCCTTGCCCCTCAGAGCTTGCAATTGAGGATAAATGGATTCTCACAAAGTTAGAAGAATGTGTAAAGAACGTAACCTATAACCTTGACAAGTACGAAATTGGTGTTGCCCTCTCCTCAATTTACGATTTCATTTGGGATATTTACTGCGACTGGTATATTGAGCTTTCAAAATCCTCCGTATCTGCCGGCGGAACGCGCGGAAATATCGCGCAGAACGTACTTGCGTACGTGCTTCGCGAAACGCTGAAGCTCCTGCATCCGTTTATGCCCTTTATTACAGAGGAAATTTACAGCGGTCTTCCCGGAGAAGACGGAAGCATCATGATAAAGGATTATCCGCAGTTCAACGCCGAGCTTTGCTTCTCCGATGAATCCGACAAAATGGAAAAGGTAATCGACGCAATTCGCGGTGTGAGAATACGCCGCGCGGAAATGGGCGTCGTACCGTCTCGCCGCGCAAAAGTATTCATAGAAACACGCTATCCCGAAGCATTTGCAAACAGCGCCGCATTCTTTGAAAAAATGGCTTCCGCATCTCAGGTTTCGATTGTCGATTCCTTTGAAGATGATACCGCTGTCCGCATTATCACCGATTCCGCAATAATTCACATTCCGCTTGCCGACATGGTTGACTTCGAAGCCGAGCGCAAGCGTCTTGAGGGTGAGCTTAAAACCACCGAAGCCGAAATAAAGCGCGCCGAAGGCAAGCTCGCAAATGAAGGCTTCGTCGCGCGCGCTCCCGCCGCAGTTGTTGACGGAGAACGTGCAAAGCTCGAAAAATACAAAGAAAAGCGCGATAGCATCATCTCCGCGATATCTAAACTCGGCTGAGCCGAATTTCACTTATAAAAAGGACTTACTATGCTGTCACTACCACGCATATTCATTACCGAAAAAGGAGAACGTCACGCAAAGAGCGGTCACCCGTGGGTTTTTGAGGGCGAGATTACAAAAATCGAGCCTTCAAAAAACGGTGAATACGAGCTTTCCGACGGTGCACTCGTAAACGTATTCTCACCGAAAGAACGATTTATCGGAACGGGGTACTACAACAGTGCATCGAAAATCAGAGTTCGCTTGATTTCAACCAACGCCAACGATCGATTTGATGCCGATTTCTACCGTCGCCGAATACGCTATGCTCTCGATTACAGAAAAACCGTTATGGGAGAAGATTTTTCCGCCTCACGCTTGATTTACGGAGAGGCGGATAACTTCCCCGGTCTCACCGTCGATTTGTTCGGCGATGTTCTCGTCGCACAAACTCTATCCCTGGGCACGGAAAAGATCAAAGATTTGATATTCGATTCGCTCTGCGAAATCCTGCCCGAATACGGTGTAAATGTCCGTGCGGTATACGAACGGTGCGACGTCAAAATCCGCGAGCTTGAAGGTATGGAGCAGTTCAAAGGTTATTGGCATCCCGAGCGTTTCGGTATAACGGACACGGAACACGGCAATGTTATAATTACGGAAAACGGAATCAAATACGATGTTGATTTCGTAGGCGGTCAGAAAACCGGATTTTTTCTTGACCAAAAATACAACAGAGCCGCCGCCGCACGTCTTGCGAAAGGTCGCAGTGTACTTGACTGCTTTACTCACACAGGAGCATTCGCGCTCAACTGCGCAAATGCCGGGGCTGAGCATGTAACAGCGGTGGACATCTCCGCAGACGCAATAGGACAAACAAAAAAGAATGCCGCGCTGAACTCACTTGAATCGAAAATGTCATTTGAAACAGCAGACGTTTTTGAGCTTCTGACCGAAATGGCGGCAAATCATCGCCACGAATATGATTTCATCATTCTCGATCCACCGGCTTTCACAAAATCATCCTCAACGGTTCGCGATGCTTACCGCGGCTACAAGGATATAAACATGCGCGCGATGAAATCTCTTCCTCGCGGAGGATACCTCGCGACATGCAGCTGCTCTCATTTCATGGGAGACGAGCTTTTCAGAAAAATGCTCGACGACGCCGCTCACGATGCGGGAATATCCCTGCGTCAAATCGAAGCCCGTGCACAAGCCCCCGACCACCCCATACTGAGAAGTGTTCCCGAAACCGCATATCTTAAATTTTATTTATTCCAAGTGGTATAATGAATAATAAAAAAGAAAACTCTCTCGCTCGCTCCGCCGCTTTGATGGGAATAATAATTCTTATGTCAAAGCTCCTCGGACTCGTGCGAGATATGCTGACAGCCGCCGCATATGGCACAACATCCGCCGCGGTTGCATATGAAACAGCTTCAAAGCTCCCCATCACGATTTTTGATGTTGTGCTCGGCGGAGTTGTAACATCTGCATTCATCCCCGTATATAACAGCATATCGGTTAAAAAAGGCAAAAAAGAAGCCTTGAGCTTTGCACAGTCATTCTTTAACCTGATTCTCTTGATTACCGCCACGCTATCCGTTGTCGGTACTGTCTTTGCCCCTTCTCTTGTATCGTTTATTGCTCCCGAATTGTCAGCGGATACCTCCGCTCTTTCCGTCTCACTTACGAGAATCATGTTTCCGATGGTAGTTTGCGTGGGAATCGCGTTTTCTTTCGTCGGATTCCTGCAATCCGAGGGTGAATACAATATCCCCGCGCTGATAAGCCTTGTATCGAATCTGATTATGGTGGGATATCTGATTTTTCTGAACGACCGCTTCGGTGTATATGGACTTTCTGTCGCAATGCTCATCGGATGGGCAGCGCAGGCAGCGGTACAAATTCCCGCAGTTCTTCGACGCGGCTTCAAATTTAAGCTCAACACTCCGCTCTGCACGCCCGAAATCGCACGCGCACTCAAAAACACTCTGCCGATTCTTATTGCCACATGGACCACCCCCATATGCAGTCTTATAAACACACGACTCGCCTCCGGAATCGACAGCGGTCGGGCAATAAACGCGCTCGGATACGCAAACCGTCTGTATATCATAGTAGTCGGGCTGTTTTCTTTCGTCGCTACAAACTTGATTTTCCCGAAAATCTCCCGTGCATCTGCGTCAGGAAACTCTGCCGAGGGAGAACGCCTTACGAGGGTATCCGTAAAAACTCTTATTTTCATAATTGCACCGATTTCGGCAGGAATCTCGGTTCTCTCGCAGCCGTTTATCTCCCTGATTTTCGAGCGCGGAACATTCACTCACTCAGACACGCTCCTCACCGCCGAAGCACTTCGCTTTTACGCATTCGGCATGATTTTCCAAGCGGTATCCGAGGTACTGATAAAATCCTTCTTCGCCAATGAAAAAAATCATCTGCCAATGATATCCGCGCTTATATCCTTGTGTTTCAACGCCGCCGTTGTTCTTCTTCTCGGAGACAGACTCGGAGTCGGAGGAATTGCTCTCGTCACAAGTATCGCATCAGCCGTAAATATGGCTGTAAACCTGACTTTCGCATACCGATACTCTACTGTGAAATTGCGCTCTGTTGACTATACAGACATAGTAAAGTCAGTTGTATCTGCGTTTATTATGGCACTCGGAGTGCATTTTGTTTACACATTAACGAAAAATCTTACGCGCCCGACTTCTTTCGCCGTTTCAATCGCGTCAGGCGTCGTGATTTATGCAATACTCGTAATAATCATGCGCTCCGACGAAGCAAAAAGCGCACTCGGAGCACTCAAAAAAAGTGGAGAAAAAAATGATTAAAGTTTTGAACGTCCTCTCGGACACAAACGTCGGAGGCGCGGGACGGCTTCTGACAAACTACCTGCGCAACTTCGACCGCACAAAATTTGACGTCGGAGTTATTCTTCCGCGCGACTCTGCGCTAAAGCCGTACATTGAAGCTGAGGGATACTCGGTAATCGAAATCGAACACGGGCGCGACAAAAGCTTCGACATGAAAGCAGTCGGCGAAATTATGCGTGTTATCAAGTCGGAAAAGCCCGACATTGTGCATACACACTCCTCCTTTGCCGGAAAGCTTGCGGCATATCTTTGCCGCGTGCCGAGACGCTTCTATACACGCCACTCGGCATTTGAGCCACCGAAGCGACTCACAACTTTCCCCGGCAAGCAGATAAACGGATTTGTAAACAACACTCTCGCCACCGACATCGTAGCTGTCGCAAAAGCGGCGGCGGACAATATGACAGACACGGGTGTGGACCCGCGAAAAATCACGATTATCATAAACGGCTCTGAGGAAACCCGTCGAATAAGTGATGCGGAGCGGCGTGAACTGAAAAAATCGCTCGGCATAGGAGAGAGTACCTTCGTATGCGGAATTTCAGCCAGACTTGAACCGTACAAAGGTCATTCATATCTCCTTGATACTGCTAAAGAAGTAATCGCCGCAAAACCTGATACGGTATTTCTGTTTGTAGGCGATGGAAGCTGCCGCGATGAGCTTCACGAAAAAGCGCGCTCTCTCGGAATATCCGACAAGATTATATTCACAGGATTTGTCTCTGATGTTGCACCGTACTACAACATCATGGACCTTAATCTGAACTGCTCATGGGGCACGGAAACCTCCTGTCTCGCACTTTCCGAGGGTATGAGTATTTCATTGCCGGCTGTGGCTACGACCTACGGGGGAAATCCGTACATGATTACAGATGGGGTAAACGGTCTTCTCGTTCCCGAAAAAGACAGTCAAAGAATGGCTGACGCCATTCTTCGACTGATCGATGACCGTGAGCTTCTTCAAACGCTGTCCGTCGGTGCGCGGCGGATGTATGAGGAAAAATTCACGGCGCGTGTGATGACCCGACATCTTGAAGATCTTTACGAAAAATCGCTCAGCCGAAAATAAACGACAATTTAAAAAGCAAAAAGCTGCGCTCCCCGTAGAGCGGATAACTGAAAATGCTCAGTCGTCTGCTCGTCGGGGAGCGCATTTTGATGTATTCTGCGGCTTTCCTCTTCCGTATTTCCGTCGCCTCCGCTGTATGCGGGTTACAATCGATTTTTTCGGATATATGACGGTGTGGGGTTATTCCGTATTGCTTTTTGAACACGGAATTTACGAACTATGAGCTGTATCCCGAAAGCGAATGGCAATACGGATTCTCCGAAAGCTGCGGACAAATTATATCTGGCGTGTGCTGATTCTCTCGGAAACATTCCACGAAAGAATATTCTTGCAGAAGCGCTGGAGAAGTACAGCAAGCTCATATCGCTTTGCATCTCCCTCGGGATCAAGCTTTGTTCCCGAAGTAACGAGGAAGCTCTTCTGTGTTGCATACTTAACTGCATCCTCAGCCCAATCCGCAATCTTATCCTTGTCGCTGACTGTTATTGTAACTCCACGGATATTGATTGATTTATTCGCAATAAACATTGCGTAACGATACATCATAACGTACATCTGCTGATGCGTGATTTCTTCATCGGGACCGAATGTTCCGTCACCGTGTCCCTGTACAATACCGTTCTGTGTAGCCCACTCAACGTAAGGAGTGTACCATTCGGTAGACTTATTTACAACAACGTCGGTATAGCTGGAGCCTTTGTACGCCGGAATTGTAATTCCCGATTCCTGCGCAAGTCTTCCGAGAACTGTCACGAACATAGCTCTGGTCATTGTGGTGTTCGGCTCAAAAGTATTGGAGCTTGTGCCCTCAAAGAGCTTATTTCTGTAAACAAACTTAACTGCATCAAAATATGTTGAGTTGGAGCTGACATCGTTGAAAGGATTCTTCCATTCCTCTGCCGCCGCGCTCTTTACAAATTCGATGTAAACCGTAACATTCTTTTCGATACCCTCAAGAACAAATGTAGCAACACCTGATGAAGATACTGTGTAATCGGAAGTCTTAACGGTTTGCGCACCTACTTTAATGTAGTCAAGAGCATAACCCTTTTCGGGAGTGATTGTGAAAGTGACCTTCCCGCCATGTCCCACTTCGATTTTGGAGTCGCTGTCGGCCTTGGGATTTGCAACCACTGTTCCGTGAGCAAGTTCAGCTATTGTAACGATGTGGAGACCGGGAGCTTTTTCATCATATTCGAAGTACAGATTGTCGTCTTCGTTAAGGGTGAGAGTGAGATCTTTATCGGAGTAAACAAGCTTGCCCGCATCATCCTCGTGGGAGTTTGTAATGGTTACGGTGCAATCCTTGTACGTCTTTTTGACAACTATCTGGTCGCTGGCCATTGTAAGAGAGTTTCCGTTAAGGTCGATTATGACATTGTGCTTTGGATTGAAAACATAGCTTGAACGGAAAGTGAACGATTTGCCGAGCTTTATAAGAATATATTCATCTTCCTCAACATTTTCAAGATCGAAAATTGTTATGTCGATGTCATCGTCCTGCTCTCTTGTATATTCAAGTGCATCTTCAATATCTTCGTATTCCGCAATAACATCACCATCGTAGATGAATGTTACATCAGGTTCGCCGCTCTCGATGTATATCTCGTATTGTTTTCTTCCGAATGTGAACAAAAGTGTTGCCTTATCATCTTCAATATCGGAGCTTTCAAGCTTGTGAGCATATCTCACTGACTTTCTGTCACCGTCAGCGTCAAGGACCTCAAGGTCCATATCGCCCTCTGTGTAGTCAACGTATTTTATGAGATCTTCATAATCAAGAACTCTTGTTTCGGTTATGGTTGTTGAGCCCGATTTATAGAACTTAGCTTTTACAACATATATATCGCTAAGTGAGAAAATATATCCTATCGGATATCTGTCCTTTTTAAGCTCAACGCTTGTGATTCTCACAGGCTCTTCATCAATATATACGGTAGCTGCTTTTACTGTGAGTCCGCTTATCGTAACATTGCATCTTTCCTCTTTTCCGCTGTATATGAACGACAGAGTAAACTCAAATGAGGTCTTGCCTATGTCACCTTCGACGAAAGTATAACTTAATGTTTGAATAACAGTATCAGGTACAGTAATTTCGGTCCCGTTTTTCTTTATCTTATATTTTACGCCGGTCGAGTCAAATGCACTGCCCACTTCATATGTGGTTTTTGTGGGAGCAGTTACCACTTCGGCGGTAAAGACATCGGGAACTACGACCTTATCCTTTACGGTGAGGTCAACACTTTTGGTTTTTCCCGCATACGTGACGGAAATTGTAAATTTCTTTGTAGCGGTTGTGATTTCTCCATTTCCGAAAGTATGACCTGCGGTTTGATGCCAGCCCACTGCTGCCCCGTTGTATGTAGCTGTAACCGTAACATCGTCATTTTCAGCTGTGGTATAGGTATAGCCGCCGCCGATATTTTCTATTTTTATTCTGATATCCTCGGGCTTGATTGTCTGACCAACGGTATATTCTTTACCGGAAGCGGGTGCTTCGATAGTGATATCCTCAACGAAATCGTCAAGTCCGACATTACCTACACTAATGGTTTTTGTGGCGTCCGACACTCCGGTGTATTTTACTGTAAGTAGTGTATGCGCTGTGGTAAGTGCCGTGTTCGCATCGGGAGTAAAAGTAAAGTCTGTGATAGCGCCCTTTGATCCATCCGTATAAGTGGCTTCGACTTTGATATTGTTCTTGTTTATTTTCTGACCGACAACATAATCCACTTTTGTATCATCTTTAATTGCAATGGACGATACGGCATATTTTTTAATTGTAATGTTTGCAGACAAAGGTTTACTGGGGTCACTTTCTAGAACTGCATAAACGGTGGCAGTTGCAGAATTACCGCTTGTCAAAGCATTTGCGGTAACCACGCCGGTTGTTTCGCCCACG
>JAZODB010000198.1:0-8049 GCA_045596785.1 Eubacteriales bacterium | reverse complement strand
TTGCTTTCTCTTTGTCATATTCCAAGGTGTTGACCACATAATTGTACACAGCCTCAACCTTTTCAAGCGTTTTTTCCGATTTTTCGGTCAGCTCGATTGCCTTAAGCACAACAGCACTGTCAGCTGTGTAATTGACGTATTGATTCGGACGGAGGAAAGGCGCAAATTCATCGGCAAGCTCGGCTTTGAATGATACAGACAGAACAAGCGCGTATTTTGAGCCTGTCACATTCTCGAAAACCGTGACCTTGTAGGTGCCGTTTCCGTCGGACAACGGAAATACTGTCCAGTCCTCCTCGGTCAGATTGTAGGTATAAGTAGTTGAAGGACCTTGCAGCTGCACCTTATACTTACGGGATGTTTTATGGTTGTTTCTTACCATAACGTATCCGTCGGTGGTGTTTGAATAATCTATGTCTGCTTTTTCACAGCTTTTTCGATGAGTTCCGTCTGCGACGGGTTCCAAGATAGAAAACAGCGCAGCCTCGGGAGATTCGGAAAGAGCGACAGCCTCTTCCTCGATTGCTGTATAAACAGACTGCTCTGCGGTGCTGTACATCTCATGAAAGGATGAGGGATATTGCTGCTTTGCGAAGCATCCCGTCAAGACGACGGAGAGCAGTAAAAAAAGCGTTGTACTGCGGTATAATTTCATACGCATATCGTAGTATCTCCGAATTCGGTAAGATAAGACTTCATGCACCGTCAGTGCGGCACATTTACCCATATAAACATTATAGCATAGTCTGACGTATAATGCAATATTTTTTTCCATTGAAATTCAGTTATAAATTGTGTAATTCGCGGCGTGGAATTTCGGATAAAAAGGCGTGCCGCACTTTCTTTTAAAAGTAAGTGCGGCACGCTAATTTTTTGAGCCGATATGAAATATGAGCGGCTTATTTTTTGTTCAGACGTTCCCCGACAGCTCCGCCCGGATGAATAAGCGCAAACTGCTCGTTTTTGTAGTCCGTTTCCTCGATGAGAGCGGACTGAAGCGCGTGGAAAATGACGCATAGAGAGGTTGTGCTTGTTGTTCCCTGAGAGTTGTACTTGTCGGTCTCGCGGTTTACATACTGACGCAGAACAACATCCGCTCCGAGAGCGAGAGGGGATTCCATATTTTCCGTAACGGTAATCACATTCACGCCTTTTGCCTTGCAGATGTCAAGTATCGGCAAAAGCTCCTTTGTTTTTCCGCCTCGTGATGCGAAAATCATAACATCGCCTTTTTGAAGGTAGCCTGTTGCGCCGTGAACAGCCTCTGCCGGAGAGATGAATCGAGTCGGTCTCTCAATGCAGCAGAGCAGGTGAGCCATGTGCTGACATATAATACCCGAATGACCGCATCCGGAGGTGCCGATTCGCGTGGCTTTTGCAAGCAAATCCACAGCTTTTGCAAAAGCATCTTCGTCTATGTACTTTACCGCATCCGCGAGACATTCAGTTTCGATTTGAAAGCTTTCACGAAGCCTTTGGAGTCCAATTTCTTTCATAATTAAATTCCTTTCTTAAATACGCTGTCACTCGGACAGCTTTGAAGTGATTTGCCCGAAGATTTCAGGCTGTTTCCTCTGTTTTTATTTTAATCATTAGTATTATACAACATTTAACTCTTTTTTGCAATATCTTATCATTTTTTGGATTGGAAGAAAAATCTGTAATTGCAGAGCAAAATTATTAC
The DNA here is from genome assembly GCA_045596785.1 of Eubacteriales bacterium. Lineage (GTDB taxonomy): Bacteria > Bacillota > Clostridia > Oscillospirales > CAG-272 > UMGS1696. Next base: position 6,365 of record JAZODB010000198.1, on the reverse strand, counting down.
AAACAAAAAGGAGCGTGCGCTCCTTTTTGTTTGTCAGAACAGTTTTTTGAGCGAGCCGAGTGCATCTCCGATGCTGTCGGCGGTGATTTTTGCTTTTACACCGTCGATGATTTTCTCGAGTGCTTCGTCGGGCAGGTCAATGCCGAGCAGTTTTTCCACTACTTTGAGAGGCTCCTTTTTGAACTGCTCCTTAAGCTCGGGATTTTTTGTGAGCTTTGAGACGATTTCTTCGATTTTTTCTTTGATTTCCATGACGTATTCCTTTCGTATTATGTTAATTATGTTAAATTGCTTACATTTTCACGTGCCGCAGAGAGCATCAGCTTGAGCCTGTTCTCCTGATTTACGGCTGAGGAGCTGGCGTCGTAGTCAATCGCGACTATGTTGGCATTGGGAATTTTTTCCTTGATAGGCTTCATCATTCCTTTTCCGCAGATGTGGTTCGGGAGACAGCCGAACGGTTGAGTGCATACTATATTCATAACTCCCGAATCGGCAAGCTCCAGCATTTCCGCAGACAAGAGCCATCCTTCGCCCATTTTGGTGCCTCGCCCGATAAACCCGTCGGACAGCTCAACGACATGGGAGAACGGAGTCATGGGGCGGAATGAACCCTCTTCCTTGATGGCGTCTATCATATCGAGCTGTTTTTTGCAGAGAAATTTATATGCGGCAACATTTCCGAGATGCTTTATTTTTCCGTGGGAATAGAGCTTGTAGTCCTCTATTCCGTTGTATACGCAGTAGTTGAAGAAATCAAGCAGTCCGGGAATTACAACCTCAGCTCCCTCGGAAACGAGAAATTCTTCGAGCCTGTTGTTTCCGAGCGGAGAGAATTTAACGTAAATTTCTCCTACTATTCCGACGCGAACGGCATCTCTCTTTTTAATCGGGATTTCGGCAAAATCCCGAATTATCTCACGGTAGTTTTTCTTTACTTTTCCGTAGTTTAGGCGACGCGACTTCAACTCACTCACAAGGCGCTCTGTCCAATGCTCACAGAGAAGTGCCGAATCTCCTTTATGTATTTCGTAGGGCTTTACCTGATTTGCAAGTGACATGAGAAGGTCTCCGTAAAGGATTCCGTAAGCCATCCGATGATAAAGCGGAACAGAATTTTTGAATCCCGGATGTTTTTCGATTCCCGCAAGTCCGAGCGGAATTACGGGAACATACTCCATGCCTGCGTTCCGCAGTGCTTTGCGCATCAAGGAGACATAATTCGATGCACGACAGCCGCCGCCTGTTTGGAAAAGCATGAGTGCGCATTTTTTCGGATCGTATTTTCCCGAAAACAGCGCATCGAGCATTTGTCCGATTACGAGAATCGCGGGATAGCAGGTGTCGTTATGCACATATTTCAGTCCGATTTCGGCAATTTCGGGTCCTGTTGTTTCGAGCAGTACCGCTTTATAGCCGTAGTTTTCGAGGATCCGCTTCACAAGCTGAAAATGTATGGGAAGCATGTTGGGAATGAGGAGAGTGTGAGTTTCCTTCATTTCCTCTGTGAATTGTACGTAATTATTGTTCATATTTGTTATCCCTTCGCGGTGCCGCCCCGTTTTCCTTGTCACTGAGAACAGCGGCGAGACTGCGGAGCCTTATCTTCACAGCTCCGAGATTTGCGATTTCATCTATTTTTATTTGTGTGTAGTATTTGCCCTTTTCCTCAAGGATTCTCTTTACCTCGTCGGTGGTTATTGCATCGACTCCGCACCCGAACGATACGAGCTGAACGAGCTGCACATCGGGGTTTTCGGCGGCAAATCTTGCCGAGCGGTAGAGACGGGAGTGATAGGTCCATTGATTCAGTACCTCTACCGTAGGAGTGTCAGCCATATGGTACACGGAGTCCTCCGATACAACGACAAATCCGAGCGAAACCGCTAATTTGTCGATTCCGTGTCCGATTTCGGAATCCGCGTGGTACGGTCTTCCCGCGAGAATCATAATCGGCTTTCCGTGCTCGCGTGCGTAGCCGATAGCTCGTTCGCCCTCGGCGCGTATGGCAGCCATGTGTTTTTCGAGTGCCGCAAATCCACGCTCGGATGCTTTTCTGACTTCTGCTTTGGTGATTCCTTTATAGTATTTCGACAGCTCCTTCCACAACCCGTCTGCGAGGCTCCGCGGAGAGTCGGCGCTGAGGTACGGCATCATGAATCTTTTTCCTTTCAGCGAATCCATATTGCCACGGAGAAGCTCGCTGTAATATGCGACTACGGGACAGTTATAATGGTTGTCGCTCTGATGTTCGTCTATATTCCACGTCATGCGAGGATAAAATATTGCATCACAGCCGAGCTCGGTGAGATATTCGATGTGCCCGTGCATAAGCTTTGCGGGGTAGCAGGCGGTGTCCGACGGAATTGAAAATTGCCCTTTTTCGTAGAGCTTTTTCGATGACATTCCGGAGGAGACGGGCGTGAAGCCGAGAGAGCGGAAAATTTCGCACCAAAGGGGGAGAAGCTCATACATGCCGAGAGAGAGGGGAAGTCCGAGAGTTCCTCTGTACGATGTTTTTTTGCTTTCGGCGGTATTGTCGGGGATTCTCGTCGGGCACATTCCGAGGAGCAGATTCCGCTTGAATTCATGCAGATTAGGCACATCCGAAACCGAGACGCTTGTTCCCGTGCCGCGCTCGCATTTGTTTCCCGATATGAATTTCTCGCCGCCCGAAAAAGTGTTTACCGTGAGTATGCAGTTGTTTGTACAGCCGCGGCATGTAGTGGTTTTCGAGGTATGTGTAAAGCTTTTCAGCTCCGCTTCGCTTATCAGAGTAGAGGGAGTTTCGTGATTTTTCGCATACAGCGCGGCTCCGTAAGCACCCATCAGCCCCGCAATACTCGGCCTTATGACATCGCGTTCGATTTCTCTTTCAAAAGCGCGGAGCACCGCGTCATTTTGAAAGGTTCCGCCCTGCACTACTATATTTTGTCCAAGCTCGTCGGGGGAATGTGCGCGGATTACCTTGTATAGGGCATTTTTTACGACGCTGACCGAAAGTCCCGCCGAGATGTCCTCCACGGTTGCACCATCCTTTTGCGACTGCTTGACCTGAGAGTTCATAAATACGGTACAGCGGCTTCCGAGATTTACGGGAGCTTCGGCAAACAGAGCTTTCTCGGCAAATTCTTCGGCTGTGAGATGCATTCCGTGCGCGAAGGTTTCGATAAACGAGCCGCATCCCGACGAGCATGCTTCGTTAAGCATGATTTTGTCAACCGCACCGTTTCTTATCTTAAAGCATTTTATGTCCTGACCGCCGATATCGAGAATGAAGTCCACATCCGGCTTGAAGTATTTTGCGGCGGTGTAGTGAGCTGCGGTTTCGACAATTCCGAACTCTGCTCCGAAAGCGTGACGAATGAGGTCCTCGCCGTAACCCGTGACGGCGGCGGAGCGGATTTTGATTCTGTCCGCGCATTTTTCGTAAATTTTGAGCAGCTCGCCGCGCACTGTTTCTACCGGATTTCCGCGGTTTGAGTCATAGTAGGTGTATAGTATTTCCGAGCTTTCGCCAATCAAAACGAGCTTTGTTGTTGTGCTGCCGCAGTCGATTCCGAGATAGGCGTCTCCCGAGTAGTCGTTTATCGGCTTCACCTCAATCGACGCTTTTTTGTGACGTTCCGAGAAGGCGTTGTATTCCTCACGGCTTTCGAAAAGAGGGGGAAGCCTGAATGAAACCGATTTTATTTTTGCGTTTTCAATGATATCGGAAAGCTCTGAAACGGTATATTCAGCACCGCCCGCGGTTTTTGAGTAAATTGCGGCACCGAACGATACGGCGTTCCGCGCGTATTCCGGAAAGATTGCATCTTCATCCGACAGATGAAGTGTTTCTACAAATCTTTCGCGCAGACCGCGGCAGAAGTAAAGCGGTCCGCCGAGAAACATCACACGCCCCTCTATTTTACGCCCCTGCGCAAGTCCGGCGATTGTTTGGTTTACGACAGCCTGATAAATGCTCGCCGCTATATCCTCTTTTGTAGCACCTTGATTGAGAAGCGGCTGTATATCGGATTTTGCGAAAACCCCACAGCGCGAAGCTATCGGGTAAATTTTCTTATGTCTCAGCGAATATTCGTCAAGCTCGTCGGGCGTTATGTCGAGAAGCGATGCCATCTGGTCTATAAATGCCCCCGTACCTCCGGCACAGGTTCCGTTCATTCGCTCGTCGGTACCGCCCTTGAAGAATATAATCTTTGCATCCTCTCCGCCAAGCTCGATGACGGCTGATGTGTCGGGCTCGGATTCGCGCACGACACATCCCGTTGCCCATACCTCCTGCACAAACGGTATTCCGGAGGCTTGGGCAAGTCCGAGTCCGGCTGAGCCGGATATTGCCGCTGTGAGAGGCTCGTTTCCGAGAAATTCCTCTGCTTTTTCAAGCATATTAAGGATTGTTTCGCGTATTTTCGAAAAATGCCTTTCGTATGTCATGAAAATGGGCTTCCCGTTCTTGATTACGGCAATTTTTGCCGTGGTAGAACCGATGTCGATTCCGAGTGCCGCAGTATTTTTGTTTTTTTCCACCGGCTAACCGTCCTTTTTGTCGTATTTGAATATTTAAAGCGAATTGTGCGAAAATCACATTTTTTTGTCCTCGATTAATTCGCGTATTTTCATATATAATATCATATAATATCAAAGTGAAAAAATCAAAGGCTTTTTTTGAACTTTTATAGATAAATGTTAACATAAAACGGTAAATAAGTATTTATAACGGTTATTATCGAATAAGCTTCAATTATTTAAAACACTTATAAAATTTTTAATAATTGACATCGGATGAGAGATGTGGTATGATAATGATAATAAAAAATCGGAATACGTAAGCGGAGCGAGATGTGGAAGTATCTTTAAAAGATAACGAAAAGATTCTTGAGGTGCGTGGGTTGACGAAAACCTTTGGCGAGAATCGGGTAATAAATAACCTCTCCTTTGAGGTGGGTGCGGGAGAATTTCTTACTGTGCTCGGCTCATCGGGGTGCGGAAAGACAACCTTGCTCAGAATAATATGCGGACTTGAGGAGGCTGATTGCGGGGAGATAATTATAAATCACCGCAATGCAACCCGACTTGAGCCGAACAAGCGCGAGGTCAACACCGTGTTCCAGAGCTATGCTTTGTTTCCGCACATGACGGTTTATGACAATGTGGCATATCCGTTGAAGCTGAAGCATATTTCAAAGGATGAGATTAAACGTCGTGTGGGGGATGCGCTTGAGCTTGTACGAATGAGCGGATACGAAAAAAGATATCCCACATCCCTGTCAGGCGGTCAGCGACAGAGGATCGCGATTGCACGCGCTGTTATCGCAGAGCCGAGAATACTTTTGCTTGACGAGCCGCTCGGTGCGCTTGACTTGAATTTGCGGCGGCAAATGCAGGCGGAGCTTAAGGGAATACAAAAGCGGCTCGGCATAACCTTTATTTATATAACTCACGACCAGGAGGAAGCACTCAATATGTCCGACCGAATCGCCGTGATGAAAGACGGAGGATTTTTGCAGCTCGGAACTCCTGACGAAATATACGACTCGCCGAGCACGGTTTATACGGCGCGCTTTGTCGGTGCCGCAAACATTATTGAGGGTACATATCTTTGCGAATGTGACGGCGGAGCCGAGGTCGAGTGGTGTGGACATGTTATGCGCGTGCGTACCGACGGAACAAAAAAACACCGCGGTGATACGGTTCATACAGCGGTGCGCGCCGAAAAAATTCACCTTGAGCGGCTTGACGATTCGCACAAAGGCGGCATTCGCGGAATTGTTACGGAAGTGAGCTTTGCGGGAGGGATTATGCATTTGACTGCCGAGGTGGAGGGAGTCTACGTCACATCGGTCAGATACGGTCTTGACCGTTCGATTGAGACGGGATGTGAGGTTTCGGTTGAAATTTCCGATTTTTCGGGTATAATCTGCACGCCTGATGCCGACGCTCTGAGGAGGGATGGGTGCAAATGAACAGCCGAAAGAAATTAAATGCCACGCTTGCATGTCTTCCGATGTATGTGTTTACCCTTGTTTTTGTTATCGGACCTCTTTTGCTGATGCTTGTTATGTCCTTTTTGGAGCGCGACGGCTTTGGTTTTTCAAAAAACTTCACTTTGCAAAATTATGTGAATATTTTCAGCGGAGAATATCTTTCTGTATTTGTTTCATCCGTTATCCTTGCATTGATATCGACGTTTTTTGTGATTCTTATCGGGTATCCTTTCGGACTTTGCACCGCAATGCTTGGTGGGAAGGCGCAGAAATTCTTCGTTTCGATGCAGATGATACCGTATTGGGTGAACTCTCTTTTGCGGCTTTACGGATGGATTATCATATTCCGTGCGAACGGAATCCTTGATAAAATTC
>JAZODB010000197.1:0-2568 GCA_045596785.1 Eubacteriales bacterium | reverse complement strand
GCAGAAGCGGAAGCCAAGGCGGCACAAGCAACTAACAAACCTACGGAGAGACATATGCAGAACGGACATAATGGGCAGAACAGATATAATCAGCAAAATCAGCCGGGTGCTCAGCCGCGTCGTGACGGAGTTAAACAGAATGACCGTTTTCAGAACGGAAACCGTTCGCAGACAGATGCATATTCGCAGGGAGATAGTCGCAACCAAAACGACAGATTCGCTTCTCAGAGACCCACTCAAAATTCAGGTTTCCAGAATCGCGATAATCGTGCAGGGTATTCAAAACCACATAGCGGCGGATTCCAAAACAGGGACAGCCGCGGTTCAGGTCCGATGCGCGATAAGGATTCCGGAAACGAGAGAGCACCTATTCCACCTCAGCCGAAGCCGAAGATAGAGCAAGGCATCGAGCGTAAACGCACAGGCGGCATCCGTGTGGTTGATACTCGTACAGCTGCCGTGGATCTTTCCAAATATGATGAGAGACTTGAAAATTTCTCTCCCGAAATTGACGATTCTCAGTCAAATAAGCAGAAGCTCAAAAAGCAAAACCAACGCGGGGACAATCGCGGAACCGGAAGAAAGTCCGATAAAGAACGTCTCGCTATGGAAAAAATTCAGAAGGCTAACGCGGAAAAGGCGAAAAAACAGCCGCTGAAAATCACAATTCCTGACGAAATTACAGTCGGGGAGCTTGCTCAGCGACTTAAGGTTACGGCTGCCGAGTGCATAAAGCGGCTTATGCTTATGGGCGTTATGGCAACTGTCAATCAAGTAATCGATTTCGATACAGCTTATCTTATAGCTGACGAAATGGGTGCGGTGGTTACTCGCGAAGTCAAGGTGACGATAGAGGAACGACTGTTTCATGAGGATGACGCAAGTGAGTCGGATCTCGAAACAAGAGCACCTATCGTTTGCGTAATGGGACACGTTGACCACGGCAAAACCTCTATTCTTGATGCGATTCGCCATACCAATGTTACAAGCGGAGAAGCAGGTGGAATTACCCAGCATATCGGCGCATACCGTGTGTCTGTTGACGGACGTGAGATAACATTCCTCGATACCCCCGGACACGAGGCGTTTACCGCGATGAGAGCGCGCGGCGCACAGTGCACAGATATAGCGATTCTCGTAGTAGCCGGAGACGACGGAATTATGCCGCAGACAGTCGAGGCTATCAATCATGCTAAAATGGCAGGAGTCGATATTATCGTTGCGATAAACAAGATGGATAAACCTCACGCAAACGCAGAGCAGGTTAAAACAGAGCTTACAAAATACGAGCTTATACCTGAGGAGTGGGGCGGAGACGTAATGTGCGTTCCCGTGTCCGCTCATACAAAGATGGGTATTCCCGACCTTCTTGAAGATATTCTGCTTATTGCAGATATGAAAGAATACAAAGCAAACCCGAACAAGAGAGCTCATGGTGTCGTCATCGAGGCGAAGCTCGATCGCGGTCGCGGTCCCGTTGCCACTGTTCTTGTACAAGACGGAACTCTTAAGTCGGGAGATATAGTAATCGCCGGAACAGCTGTCGGACACGTGCGCGCTATGACGGATGACCGCGGACAGACTCTCGAAACCGCAGGCCCGTCAGTTCCCGTTGAGATAATCGGTTTGTCCGAGGTTCCTCTTGCGGGGGATGAATTTAACGCGGTTGAAGATGAACGTATGGCGAGAGAGCTTGCCGCTCAAAGACGCGAAAAGGCTAAGGAGGAAATGTTCAAGAGCAACGCGAAGGTTAGCCTTGACGATTTGTTTGCTCAGATTTCCGATGGCGTCAAGGAGCTTAACATTATAGTAAAGGCGGATGTTGGCGGTTCGGCTGAGGCTGTCAAAGCATCTCTTGAGAAAATTTCCACAGAAGAAGTCAAGGTGCGCGTGATTCATTCCGCAGTAGGCGGAATTACGGAGTCCGACGTTATGTTTGCGGCGGCTTCAAACGCAATTATAGTCGGATTTAACGTGCGTCCCGACAAGACAGCTCTTGACTCTGCCGAGAGACAGAATGTAGATGTTCGCACATACAGAATTATTTATGAGTGCATTGAGGAAATCACCGCTGCTATGAAGGGCATGCTTGCCCCGACATTCAGGGAGGTTCTCCAAGGACACATCGAAGTTCGCCAAACCATAAAGGTACCCAATGTCGGTATAATAGCTGGCTCTTATGTACAAGACGGTAAGGTTACGAGACAGTCGCAGATTCGAATTGTACGCGATGGTATCGTTATCATGGAGGATAAGATTTCCTCGCTCAGACGTTTCAAGGATGATGTTCGTGACGTTGCCGCAGGATATGAATGCGGTATAGGACTTGAACGCTGTCTTGATATTCAGATTGGCGATATACTTGAAGCGTATATTATGGAAGAAGTAAAAAAAGACTGACATTTTCAGATTAAAATAAATATGGGCGGCATATGCCGCCCATATTTATTTTAAGGAGTAAATTTATGAAAAAGCAAGCAACTTTACTGCTGTGTTACTCATGCTTCAGTCATCGTACTCCATTTCGGAAATGAGATAGCAAACAGCTGCAAGGTCGTATCTGTTGAG
>JAZODB010000196.1:0-3837 GCA_045596785.1 Eubacteriales bacterium | reverse complement strand
TAACACATAATCTTATTTAATTCAAGATTAAAGTATATACAATACTGTACATAATTGCTATTGTAATAATATCAATTTTATGATAGAATATAAAATGTTGAATTTACCGATTTTGCGAGAAATATTTTTCGCGAGTTTTCTGAAATTTTTTAATCGAAAGGCAGCTTAATGAACGAATTGTCAGATGTAAAAATAAGTGCGGCAGATGTATGCTCATCTGTATCTGCCGCTAATTTGGCGTATCTCGGAGACTGTGTATACGAGCTTTACGTAAGAGAATATTTGGTTATTCACAATTTTCAACGACCGAGCGTTGAGTCGCTCAAATATGTTACCGCTCACGTGCAGAGCAGTGTGCTTGAAAAGATTTTACCGCATTTAAGTGAAGAAGAGAACGATATTTATAAGAGGGGCAGAAATTGCGGGCATTCAAGTGTACCGAAAAGTAGTACGGCGATTGAGTACAGACGTGCGACAGGGCTTGAATCTCTTTTCGGATGGCTCTATTTGTGCGGCAGAAACGACAGGCTTCGTGAGCTTTTCGGTATTGCATTCGGAGTTACAAAGTTGCCGCAAAACGACATGTGAACTGTGTTTTTTGTTGATTTTTTTGTGAAAAAATAATTTTGATGATGTAAAGTATTGACTTTTTAAAACCAATATGATATTATAATTGACATTAAATTATAACTGATTATAAAAAAATATTATAATCGGAGAGGATTACATGAAAAAAATAGCAATTATAGGATACGGTGTAGTCGGAGGAGGCATTACAGCCGTGCTTGAGGCGAATGCCGAAAAAATAAAAAATGCGGTTGGTGATGCGGTTGAAGTGAAGTACATCTTGGATCTTCGCGATTTTCCCGATTCACCATATGCCGACTGTGTTGTGCACGACATTAAATGTATTATCGAGGATGATGAGATTGAGCTTGTTTGTGAAACAATGGGCGGTTCGCATCCCGCATTGGAATTTTCCGAAGCATGTCTGAAAGCGGGAAAATCTGTTGTCACATCAAATAAAGAGGTAGTCGCGAATTTCGGAGACCGACTTCTTGCATGTGCGAAAGAAAACGGTGTTTTGTATATGTTTGAAGCGAGTGTCGGCGGTGGGATTCCGGTAATCAGACCGTTTTACACATCGCTTGCAGGTGAGCGTATTTCAAGAGTTTCCGGTATTTTAAACGGTACCACTAATTATATACTGTCAAAAATGAAAACAGAGGGCAGGGAGTTTGATGATGTTTTGCACGAGGCACAGTTGCTCGGATTTGCCGAGAGCAATCCCGCTGCCGATGTTGACGGCATAGATGCAAAACGAAAGATTATTATTTTGACTGCGCTTGCATCCGGTATTCTTTTGTCAGAGAATGATGTATACGCCGAAACTATGCGCAATATTACTCCTGCCGATATGGCGGCTGCCGAGAAATGGGGAGGCTCCATTAAATTGATTGCAGAGGTTGAAATCGGAGATGGATTTGTTATGGCTTATGTCTGCCCCATGTTCGTACCTTATTCGAATCCGCTGGCGCATATTTCCGATGTTTACAACGGTATTTCCGTAACAAGTCCGACCTGCGGCGATATAATGTATTATGGAAGAGGTGCGGGGCGTTTCCCGACAGCGGGAGCAGTAATGTCAGATGTTTGTGCAATATTGTCAGGAGCTGCAGTGCATGAGATTCATCCTGTATTTTTCAAGAATTCGGTAGCAGTTAAAAAGTTTGATGAAATAGGCTTCACGTATTATATCCGCGCAAATGCGATCCTGACTGATATTTACGATGTTTTGTCATCGTGCTGCGATGATGTCACAGTTCTCTCCGACTCGAACGGTGTGGTTGAGCTTATGGCAGGAGAAATGACTTCTGCTGAGCTTGAACGTGTTCTTCCGAATCTCGGAGATGTATGCTCGGTGATACGTGTACACGGATAGAGCGAGGAGGTTTGGCATGGCAGGTGTTCATGCGATTGAGCGGGATGAGAAAATTGATGTTATCTACATTAAGCGACCTCCGGATGAGCCGGGAATAGCGTATCGTATTTTTTCGTCACTTGCCATATACGGAATAGATGTTGATTTGATTCTGCAAACGGCATCTCAGAACAGGGGCTGTGATATTGTATTTACGGTTCATAAGGAGTCATCTGCGGAAGCGGAAAAAGTTTTGAACGATGAGCTTGAAATTTATCCGGACACAGAGGTTATGGTTGACCGCGACATTGTGAAAATTACGATTTCAGGTGATGGAATGCAAGGGCAGCCGGGTGTTGCCGCCGAGGTTTTCAGATGCCTTTGGAGTGCGGGAGTACGTATAATAAATATTTCAACAAGCGAAATAAAAATATCAATGCTCGTTGCGGAGTCGGACGGGGAGAGGGCTTTTGTTTCCTTGCTTGAGTCTTTTGAAATTGAACAGTAAATATAAAAACGGATGCTGCTGCATCCGTTTTATATTTATTGAGTGCGCTTATTTATGTATTGGTCTTGTTTTTTGTGATTTTTTTGATATAATACTCAGAGAATATATTCTTGCTTGCTCAAACTTCACAGCCTGCAAGTGCCGCTCCTATTACTGTTCCGAAACGGGAATTTTCAGGGATTATGAAGTGCATATCAAACATTTTGTTTAGCGTTTCGAAAATTCCGTTTGCCTGCTCTACACCGGAAAGATTTCCGGTCAGGACAATATCTTTGATTTTATAGTTGCGGGCTGCGAAAATAGAAACCATCCCTATTGTTTCAAAAACCATATTGATTATTCCGAGTGCTATGTCGCTTTTGTTTGCGAGGTCGCTGATACTTCCGAAATTTGAAGCAGTCATAATATCGCCGAATCCGGGAACTATATCTTGATTTGTAATGTCGCTTATTTTTAAGTCAATTCGATTAAGTGAGCCTGATTTGGCAAGCTCCGATATGTGGTCTACATTGTCCATAGACAGCATCTTTTTGGAGAGTCCCACGAGAGTGCCGCCTCCGATCCCTGTTCCTCCGAGGTACACGGGGGCACAGTCGCGTTTTGCATAAACGAGAGCGGTACCCGTTCCGCAGCTTGTTATGATTGCTTCGTCAAGATGCGAAAGATAGAGTCCTCCGAGCCCTATTGCTTTAAATTCGGCTATTTTTTCGCATGGAAGGTCATATATCGGGCGTGACATGTACGATGCACCTGCTCCCGTTACCATAACTTTTTTTATGTCGGCGAGGGAATAGCCGTTTATATCGAGAAATTTTCCGAAAGCACCGTATATTGATGTGATGGGATCGGTAGCTCGTACAAAAAGAGGAGCTATCAAACGGAATTCTCCTCCCGATGTGTCGAATCCAACAATTTTGGTGGTGCTTCCGCCTATATCTATTCCTATTATTATGTTTTTAGCCCTTTTTTTCTCCGCTAATATAGATTGTTGATACTCGTTGTATTTACAATAATTATATCATATTCCGGAATGAAAATCAATGTGAAAACAGTGTAAATATAATATGCAAAACTAATAAATATACAATATATGCAACAATTTAAGACAAGAGAGGGTAATTTATGCTTACGGAAAAAGAATGTACTGAGACAAAAGAAATACTTTGCGCCAAAAATCTTTTTGTATTTGATATGGATGGAACAATCTATCTCGGAGGAATTCCGTTTGATTTTGCTGTTCGATTCATAAACAGACTTCGCGAAAGCGGGAGAAAAATTTTGTTTTTTACGAACAATGCCTCACATTCTCCTGAATTTTATATGAAAAAACTCAAAAAACTCGGATTTAATCCGTCATATGACGAAATATGTACATCCGGAAATGTTACAACCGCGTTTCTTACCTCTG
>JAZODB010000195.1:0-3301 GCA_045596785.1 Eubacteriales bacterium | reverse complement strand
GGTGCGATATGAAATTTATTTGCCGCAAACCTGAATAACAAGGGGAACGGGGAAACGGGGGGCGCGACTTGGGGGACTTTTTGCAAAAAGTCCCCCAAACCCCTCAAAAAACTTTATGGCAATAACAAGGGTCAGTGCACCGACTTTAAATTTCAGCTGACCCCCTGCGTTCGCTTTGTTCAAGCGACCGCCGAAAAGTTTTAATCGGCGAGAGGAACTCTCGCGGCTTTTTATCAAAAAGTCGCAGGTTTTCAGGACAGAGTCCTGAATCGCTGACCGCAGTCAGCGAAAAACCATTGACAAATGCTGCGGCTGACTGACAGTCTCGCTTCACTTGAAGAAACGAGGTATTCTCCACTACTCGCGCGAGCGCAAACTAAACTTTGGCGTTTCGCGGAAGTACCTACCTACTAAGCATAAGTATATAGGGGCAGGCTGAAGTATGCCTTTAAGACATAAAAGCAGGAAACGCGGTGGGGTGGGCAGATACCGTGCAATTCAGTTTTGCTTAACCCCACCCCGGCCCCACTATTAAAAAATCAGGAGAGATAAATGGCAAAGAAACAACAGGATTACAACATAGAATATCCGGACCAAAAAATAGTGCCGATAAACATGGAGAAAGAGGTCAAAAAATCGTTTATCGAGTACTCGATGTCCGTAATCGTGTCGCGTGCTCTTCCGGATGCAAGAGACGGAATGAAGCCGGGACAGCGGCGTATTTTATACGCGATGTATGAGGATAACCTCACCTACGACAAGCCTTTCCGCAAGTCTGCGACTACTGTCGGAAATGTGCTCGGACGATATCATCCTCACGGTGACAGTGCCGTGTACGGAACAATGGTAAGAATGGCACAGCCGTTCTCGTACCGATATACTCTCGTTGATGGGCACGGAAACTTCGGCTCGGTAGACGGAGACGGTGCGGCGGCATATCGTTACACGGAAGCGCGCCTTTCCCGCCTCGCGAACGAGATGGTGCGCGACCTCGACAAGGATGTAGTAAAGTGGGATATGAACTTTGACAACAGACTGCGCGAGCCGTCTGTTCTTCCGTCGCGCTTTCCGAATCTGCTCGTGAACGGAGCAGTCGGCATAGCGGTCGGTATGGCTACAAACATTCCTCCGCACAATCTCGGCGAGGTTATCGACGGAGCGATTTACCTCATGGACAACCCGAACGCGGGCGCGAGTGAGCTGATGAAGCTTGTGAAAGGTCCCGATTTTCCGACAGGTGCGACGATTTACGGTACAGCCGGAATTTACGAGGCATACTCGACGGGCAGAGGCAGAATCATGGTGCGCGCCAAAGCCTCGATTGAGGAGGAGAACCACCGCATAATCATATCCGAGATTCCGTACATGGTTCAGAAGTCGGAGCTTATAAAGTCGATGGCGGACCAGGTGCGCGACAAGAAAATAGAGGGCGTCACAGACATCAGAGACGAGTCGGGCAGAGACGGAATGAGAATCGTAATCGACTGCCGCCGCGACGCGAACTGTCAGATTATACTGAATCAATTCTACAAATTCACTCAGCTTGAGGATACCTGCTCGGTAATCATGCTTGCAATCGTGAACGGAGAACCGAAAATTCTCAATCTTCGCGACGCGCTCGGCGTATATATTCGTCATCAGGAGTCCGTTATCACGAACCGCGTGAAGTACGACTTGGACAAAGCGCTCCGCGAGGCGCACATCAACGAGGGGTACAAAATCGCAATCGACAATATCGATGAGGTTATAACGATAATCCGCAATTCTGCCGACACGCCTGCGGCGCGCGACAATCTGCGCGAAAGATTCACTCTCACGGAGGAGCAGGCACAGGCAATCGTGCAAATGACACTCGGTCGGCTTTCGGGGCTTGAGCGACAGAAGGTGGAGGCGCGTCTTGCAGAGCTGTACCGTGCGATTGGCGAGTACAAGTCGATTCTTGCCGACGAAAACAAAATAAAGGCTATCATCAGGGATGAAATGCTTGAGATAAAGGCGCGCTTCGGCGACGAAAGGCGCACCGAAATCGAGGAAGCGGAAAACGAAATTCTGCTTGAGGACCTCATTGAGCGTCACAACGCGGTAATCACGCTGACTCACGACGGGTACATCAAGCGTCAGCAGTCCGACGTATACTCTGCGCAGCGGCGCGGAGGGCGCGGCATAATCGGCATGGCGACGAAGGAGGAGGACTACGTTGAAAAGGTAGTGGTTGCAGACTCGCACTCGTACCTGATGCTGTTTACCGACACGGGCAGGGTACATCAGATGAAGGCGTACCGAATCCCGGAGGCGGGGCGCACTGCGAAAGGCTCGAACATCATAAATCTTATTGACATAACGACTGAGGAAAAAATTACGGCAATGCTGTCCGTGCCCAACCTTGACGCGGAGCTGTCGGAGGATTCGTATCTCGTTATGGTGACGCGACGCGGCGTCGTGAAGCGTTCGAATCTGTCCGAGTTCAAGATTCAGCGAAGGGGCGGAAAGATAGCGCTTTCGCTTGACGAGGGCGATTCGCTCATTTTCGTTGCGCTGACTGAGGGCAGGTCCGACATCATGATAGCGTCGAAGTCGGGGTATGCGGCTCGCTTCGCTGAAGAAAAGGTTACGGTCATGGGGCGCGGCGCGCGCGGAGTGCGCGGAATCTCGCTCCGCGACGGCGACGAGGTTGCGGGCGCGTGCATACTTGAGCGAGGTGACGAGTGGGCTGAGTCCAACCGTCTGCTGACGATAAGCGAAAACGGGTTCGGCAAGCGCATGTCGCCTGCGGAGTTCGACTCAAAGGGCAGGGGCATCATGGGCATGATCGCGCAAAAGGTGAACGATAAGACAGGCGCGCTCTGCGGAATCTCTATTGTTCACGACGACGAGGACATACTCATGATTACCGATGACGGTACCATGATTCGCACTCCCGTTGAGGGAATCCCGATTTACGGCAGGGCGGCTTCCGGCGTTATCATGATGCGCCTCGCCGGCGGCAGAAAAATCGTCAATTTTGCCACTATGCAGAAAGAAGAAGAACCGGAAGAAGCAGAAACAGAAGAAATCTCCGACGAGCGCGAATAGCGCGATTGGGAGACGGGAGACGCGACCTAGGGACTTTTTGCAAAAAGTTCCCCAAACCCCTCAAAAAACTTTATGAAAATGACAAGGGTCAGTGCGCTGACTTTAAATTTCAGCTACCCCCCTGCGTTCGCTTTGTTCAAGCGACCGCCGAAAAGTTTTGGTAGAGCTTTTTCAAAAGCTCTTGGGGTTTTGGGGTGAAACCCCGAATCGACCTCCGCAGAGGTCGAAA
>JAZODB010000194.1:0-7950 GCA_045596785.1 Eubacteriales bacterium | reverse complement strand
ACCTTGATTAAAAGTCAAGTGCTCTACCTTCTGAGCTAATGGGGCATTAGCTGCCGCATTTCCGACAGCTTTAATATTATATCACATTATGTGTGTTATGTCAATACTTTTTTTCGTAAAAAAGGCACTTTTTTCTTAACTTTTCTTCTTTTAATATTACTGAGGCTTGTAACTGTCCTTCAATGATACGATTCTGTTGAAAATATTTTCATTTTTGGTATCTTTTGCGAAATAACCGATTCTTACAAATTGGAATTTATCCCCTGATCTTGCGTTTTTAAGTGAAGGTTCGAGTTTTGCATTTTCAATTTTCACAGCGGACATGGGGTTAAGATAATCGATATATGTCTTTCCTTCCGGAAGATCGTTCATATTTTCTTCCGTGAACAATCTGTCATACATGATTACATCGGCACTTTCGGCGTATTTCGCAGATACCCAGTGAACGGTACCTTTTATTTTACGGTCTGTCGGATTATTTGTTCCAACGTCAAGGTCGGCAGTGCAGTGAATTTCAGCAATTGTACCATCGGTATTCTTTATAATTTCACCGCATTTTATTATATATGCGCTCATCAGACGCACTTCCCCATTCGGTTTCAGACGGAAGAATTTCGGCGGAGGCACTTCGGCAAAATCGTCTGCATCGATATAAAGCTCTCGCGTAAACGGAACCTCTCTGACTCCGTCATCCGGATTATTCGGATTATTGGCAATGCTGAAATATTCGGTTTTATCTTCGGGATAGTTGTCAATAACAATTTTTATGGGATTGAGCACCGCAATTCTGCGCTGTGCTTTCATATTAAGCTCCTCACGCACACAATGTTCGAGAAGCCCGATATTTACCATGCTGTTCGCTTTTGACACACCTATTCTATCTATAAAGTCCAAAATTGCCTCAGGCGTGTAGCCACGTCTCCTGAGACCACAGAGCGTTGGCATACGCGGATCATCCCAGCCGTCTACAATTCCATTTTCCACAAGATAACGCAAATGACGCTTGGAAAGCACTGTATTTGTAATATTCAGCCGTGCAAACTCAATCTGACGCGGATTTGACGGAACATCGCAATTCTCGATTACCCAATTATACAGCGGACGATGGTCCTCGTATTCGAGAGAGCACAAGCTGTGCGTAATTCCCTCAAGAGCATCCTGAATCGGATGAGCAAAATCATACATCGGGAATATACACCATTTTGTTCCCTGTCTGTGATGCTCGATGTAACGAATCCTGTAAAGTACAGGGTCACGCATATTGAAGTTTCCGGAAGCCAAATCTATTTTTGCGCGAAGCGTATACTTTCCTTCGGGAAATTCCCCGTTTTTCATTCTGCGGAACAAATCAAGGCTTTCTTCGGCAGGTCTGTCACGGAAAGGAGACACCGCAGGATGTGTAAGATCTCCGCGATACGCTTTGAACTCCTCGGGAGTAAGCTCGCATACATATGCAAGCCCTTTATTTATTAAATTTTCGGCAAACTCATATGTCTTTTCAAAATAATCCGAGCCGTAGAAAAATCTGTCATCCCAATCAAATCCGAGCCAATGAATATCCTCTTCGATAGCATCTACAAATTCCGTATCCTCTTTTGCAGGATTTGTGTCATCCATTCTGAGATTGCAAAGCCCACCGTATTTTTTTGCTGTTCCGAAATCAATAACAAGAGCTTTGCAGTGCCCGATATGAAGATAGCCATTCGGTTCGGGCGGGAAACGGGTGTGAACGGATTTTGTTTTTCCCGACGCGATATCCTCGTCGATAAAATCATGAATAAAATTTGATGTATTTTCAGGCATATTATCTCCTCCGCTCAAAGCTTTTTTATCATTTTTGAAATTCTTTCCGATATCTTCTCTTTTCCGAGAATCTGCATTACAGCATACATATCAGGTGAGTTCATTCTGCCTGTTACAGCGATTCTCAGGAACATAGATACATCACTAACATTACCGCGGTATTTCTCAGGCTCGGCTTTATATGCTTTCATATCCGACGCATATCCGAGCGACTCCCCGATTTGTCCTATTTTTGAAAACCATGTATTCATATCATCATCGGAATCATATGATTTAATAAATTCTTCGAGAATAATTTTGATGTCTGACGAGGAAAATCTTTCGGGATAAGCATCCTCAATTTTAAAATATTCATCGTAAAAGAAACCAATGAAGGGTTTGACCTCCGCAAGAGTCGCAAAATCCTTGCGTGGTTTTTTGCCTCCTCTGCCGATGGCAAATATTTCTTTTGCGTATTCGGGTTTACTTTCAAGAAGCTCAGCAAAAGGAGCATCAAATTCTTTTGCCCACTCGAGAGTTTTTGCGTAAATCTCATCGGATGTCATTCTTGACAGAACATTTTTCGAAACATCGGTCAGCTTATTAAAATCAAGAAGACATCCCGATGTGCTCATTTTCTTGATTGAGAAAGGAAAATCTGTGATTTTTTTATCGGTATTCTGCGCACGCCACTCTTCAAAATTCGAATTGAGAAGAGTCATTACATATTCCTCAACACATTCGTTTGTATAGCCGAGCTTTCGGTATTCCTCAACATTGGAGCCCATGTCCCTCTTAGAAAGTTTTTTCTTGTTTCCGCTTTCATCAAGGTGCATTATCTGAGCTATATGCATATATTTCGGAAGCTTGAATCCCAAGTAATTGAAAAGCATTATGTGTCGAGATAAGCTCGGAAGCCATTCTTCTCCGCGTATAACATGAGTCGTTCCCATCAAATGGTCATCAACAGCATGTGCAAAATGGTATGTCGGAATCCCATCGCTTTTCAAAAGAACTTCATCCTTATCGTTTTCCGGAATTTCAAGGTTTCCTTTTATAAGGTCGGAAAATTTGATTTTTCTATCAGGATCCCCGTTTGCAATCATGCGCAGAACAAAAGAATCGCCGTTCTTTATGTGATTTTCAACTTCCTCTATGGTAAATTCGCGCTGCTTCAACATCTCGGCTTTTTGTTCTGCCTCAAGCTCGGGAGTCCATTCACGGCTTTTTATTTCAGCTTTTTTGTCAGTTTCACGAAGTGCTTCAAGCTCCTCGCGGGTATTGAAAACCGGATATGCAAGCCCTTGCTCAACAAGCCACTTCGCATATACATGATATATTTCAACTCTGTCGCTTTGCTTGTACGGTCCATATTCACCCTTATCAACTATTTCTCCGTTTTCGCCGAGTGCTGCACCTTCATCAAAGCAAATATTAAATTTCTCAAGAGTTCTTATAAGTGCCTGCGCCGCACCGTCAACCTCTCTCTTTGAATCCGTATCTTCAATTCTGAGATAAAAAACGCCGCCTGACTGATGCGCAAGTCTTTCACCTACCGTTGACGGAAATAGACCGCCCAAATGTATGAATCCCGTTGGACTCGGAGCAAATCTTGTCACCTTAGCTCCCTCGGGAAGATTTCGTGCGGGATATCTCGCTTCGATATCTTCTCGGCTGAACTTCACATTGGGAAACAACAAATCCGCAAGATATTTATAATCCATTCCATTAACTCCGTTTCAGATTTTTATATCAATAAATTTATGTACCTTACATTATAACACATTTTTTGCCGATAGTCTATATAAATATTCCCCATTTTTTAACATTTCAATATTATTTGTTTCAGCTTTATACACACTTATATAAATTTAAATATGTAAATTATTTTTACTTTATATGTACACTGTTATTGCATTTTTCTTGATTTTATGATAAAATATAATAAAAGAATACATGATATCATAGGAGGTTTTTATGAGCAATCAAAAAATGTTCAGAAGTGCTCTGAGCGGATATAACCGTGAAGATGTCAACACCTATATAAAAGATACCGACACTCGCCATTATGAAGAGGTGGAAGCTCTTAAAATCGAAACAGAATCTCTCCGTACCAAATTAAATGATGAAGTTATGAAAGCGGAAGCATTGGAAGAAGAAAAAAAATCCGTTATCAGCGAGTTATCATTGCTCCGCGAAAAAGAAATCAAATACGATGAGATATTGAATGAACTTAATTCAAATATTTCGGAACTCAATGTAAAACTGACAGAGCTTAGGAAAGAAGCGGATTTTTACAAAGCAGAGTCACAGGCACAACTCAATTCCATAGCTGCACTAAAATCCGAAAAAGAGTCTTTGCTCAAGAAAATTTCAGACAGCGACCAAAGTATTGCTGAAAAAACAGCCGAAATCGACGACCTCCGCATAAAGCTCACTGAGGTCAATAATAAATTGAACGACAAAAGTGAAGAAAACAGCGATACTGACAAAAATGATACCGACAGCGATGCATATAAGCTTAGTATGTACAATAAAATCAGTGCACAGCTCGGAGATATAATAATCAAAGCCAATCGAAATGCAGATGAAATTATATCAAAAGCAAAATGTGAAGCGGAAGAAATAAAAATCAAATCAGAAACCGAAGCGGAACAAAAACGAAATGAATGCAGTGCCGCTATATCAAAAATCAAAAGCGAAACCGAAGAAGAAGCTGCTTATATCAGGGAGCGTTTGTCATTTGTTGCCGAAGATTTATTATCACATGTCAGCGCGGACCTTCACGGAAGTATAGAAAGCTGTGTTCGTGAGATAAGCACTTATATTTCGGATATGCAATATGAAATAAAATCATTGCTCACAAAAATTTCAAGCCGCTCCGATGAAATGGACGAAAGAATAAGTTATTATCAAAGCTGCGTTGCCGATGGAATCGACAAACGTCTGTGCGATATTGACGAAAAGTACGGTATACGCGCTTTTGATTCAAGCTTAAATACGGATAATGAATAATCACGATAACGGAATCGGCGAAAAGGTAAGGGAGATTCGTTTGAAATGCGGCATGACACAGCGCGAGCTTGCCGGAGATAAAATAACACGCAATATGCTTAGCTTGATAGAAAGCGGAAATGCCTCCCCGTCAGTCTCCACCCTTATATACATATCCGAACGACTCAAAACTCCTATCGGCTTCTTCTTCACAGAATCAGACTCGGATATCGGAAATTTCATTAAAATGTCTGTTATTGAAGAACTGAAAAGCTGCTTTCGCTCAAAAAACTTTCACAAATGTCAAGAAATATGTTCATCTATTCCCGAAAACGCCGTTGATGATGAAATAGCTTACATTTTGGCGGTTTCCTATATACATACCGCCTCGGAAAATGCATATGCTCTTGACATAAAAAAAGCGGCAAGCGATCTTGACAAGGCATCTTCGTTCGCTTCGAGGTCGATATACTGTGAAAACAAAATTACAAAAGCAGTATCATATTTGAGCGAGCTTTTTTCCAACATTTGCGCCGACACCGTCCCGGATCTCTTGTGTAATTTTGAATACGGAAGTGAATTTATACCTATTTCCGAAATTCAATACTTTAACTCGCTCAAAAGATTTCAAAACGGAGATAATATCTTATTTGAATTTTCTGATGGTTCGCATTACGAAAAGCACATAACCGCTCTTAAACTTTTATCGGAAAATCGTGTGACTGAAGCACAAAAAAAGCTGCGCGACCTCTCGCTCGACTCGACAACGCCGTATTTCATGCAGTACCATATACTCAGCGATCTTGAAAATGCAGCAAATATTTCGGGAGACTACCGTTTGGCGTACAGCTCCTCAAGACGAAAACTCGAATTTATAAAACGCTACAAAATATAAAAAAACCATCTGCATAACTGATATGCAGATGGTTTTTTCTGTTATTTCAAACAATCGTTTTTATTTACTTAAAAAATCCGCTAAAGTGCAAAAATCAAGTACAGATAAACGCTCTCCGCGTATATCCGCTCTCAGTGAGCACGCCTCAAGTGCAGCAGCTGCTTTTTCCTTACTGTATTTTCCCGAAACAGCATTAACAAAGGTTTTCCTTCGCTGACCAAAAGCAAGTGATATCAGCTCAGAGACAGTCTCGGCAAAAAAATTGCAACTTATGTCATCAGTCGGAGCCTGAGGATACACTTCCTTTATGCCACCGTGCGGAACTATCCCAATAACGGCAGATGCCACTTTCGGAATCGGATGAAAATTTCCTGCCGGAACATCAAGAAGCTTGTGCACATTGGCTCTCAAAGCAACAGACGCCGATATTGCCCCGTAATCCGCACCGTCAGGTCCGGATGCAAGTCTCCTTGCAACTTCAAGCTGTACCATTACAACTATTGAGGAAAACGGGATTTCTTCACTCATCGGATATGACTCAAGCAACTTCATTATAACAGGAGTTGTGATATAATACGGGAGATTCGCACATACGCCAACTGTACCTCCCTCTTTAACAATATCAGAAAAATGAGCTTCAACAAACTCTGGCAAATCCAGACTCATAAAGTCTGCCTCGACAACCGAAACGTTATCATATTCGGCGAGGGACTCTGACAGAAGAGGAATAAGTCCGCGGTCTATTTCAACTGCAACAACCTTGTCGTAGCTTTCGCACAAATACTGTGTAAGAGCTCCTACACCGGGACCGATTTCAATTACACCGCGCGGTTTACCATCAACAGTAAATGATACCGATTCCTCCGCAATTCTCATAGGGATTTTCGAATTAACGAGAAAATTTTGACCGAAGCATTTTTTCGGTGATAAGGAATACTTCTCAAGAAGGCGGCGCACAACTGCGGGATTGCATAAATCCATATATGTCTCCGATATTACTTTATAATCTCCATAGAATACCCAACTGAGTATTCCTCGTCATGCATAATGGTAATTGCATATTTTTTGTTTTTTGCATCCGTTGTTTCGGATACGTCTCCCGGAAGTCCGTTCCAAGGTTCAAGGCAAATAAACGGTGAATTTTTCTTCACGGGAGTCCATATTCCAATCACGTCAAATCCATTAAAATCAAATTTTATGCCGTTTCCTGTTTTGCGCGAAATAAGCTTAACGGACTTCTTGGGAAGATTTTCAATTATAAGTACATCGTTATCAAAATCCGAGTATGCAAGTTTAATTTCGTTTGTTCCTTTGAGCATGTCAAGTTTCGGAACCGAGGAATCCATATAACGATTTTTCGTCAGAGAAACCGTACAGCCATCGGCATCTTCAAAAATAAGGCTATGGTCGCTGAACTCTCCGTCCTCCGCTTTCAGCGGGCAATTGAATCCGGGGTGACCGCCGATGCAAAATGTCATTTCATTTTTATCAAGATTTTTGACGGTAAAAACAGCCGAAAAACCCTTTTCCGTTACAGTGTATTCAGCTTTAAGAGAATAGCAGAACGGAAACATCTTCAGTGTTTCATCTGTTTCACGCTGTTCAAGAACAACCTTATCTTTTGACATGTAGATAACCTCAAACTCACCGTCTCTCGCAAACCCATGAGGAGGCATGGGGTACTCCACACCGTTATATGATATTTTTCTGTCCTTGGGAGTACACACCACGGGGAACAAAATAGGCGCCTGACCGCTCCAATGAGCAGAATCCCCATACCATACATATTCCACGCCATCGTTAACAAACGATATAAGCTCGCCGCCATGAGTATCGACTACTGCTGAAAATTCAGCGCTATTCAAATTAATAGTCATATACTATTCCCCCCCATTTGTTTTATTAATTATGAAAATATCAAAACTCAAGTCTTTCCGAAATATATGATTCAAGCTCAGATATAGGCAAACGCACCTGCTCCATAGAGTCACGGTCTCGTACTGTCACACATCCATCTTCAACAGAATCAAAATCGTATGTTATGCAGAATGGTGTTCCTATTTCATCTTGTCTGCGGTATCTCTTACCTATTGAGCCCGCGTCGTCAAATTCCACATTGAATTTTTTGGACAGAGCTGCAAAGACCTCATCAGTCGCCTTATCGGAAAGCTTTTTGGAAAGAGGAAGTACGGCTGCTTTAACAGGTGCAAGCGCGGGATGCAAATGCAGAACGACTCGTGTATCATTCTTTTCGGCATCGACAATTTCCTCGTCGTAAG
>JAZODB010000193.1:0-11945 GCA_045596785.1 Eubacteriales bacterium | reverse complement strand
TCACAAGGGACATAGCTATCCGATTCCAAATAATATCTTTTCTGTTTAAAGTCATCCAAACGAACATAGCGACTATACCGAAAGTAGATACAACCATGAACACCCATCTGTGCTCGGAAAGCATTCCGAACGCGGCACCCCTGTTTTCCACATATGTGAAATGAAGTATTCCTTCGATAAACTCATACGTATCGATTTCAGTGAGATACTTCACTGCAAGTATTTTCGTTGTTTGATCCGCGATGATGCAGAGCAGTATTATTGCAATATTCAGCAGCATTTATATATCTCCGAAATTATCTGTGTTTCTTTTTATTATGCTTCTTATTATGCTTCTGAAATTTAGGTGTTTCCTCCGCCGCAACCGTTGGCTGTCTGCGTATTTCATCTACATTTTTATTGCTGTTGCCAATTGAAAAAATTATGTCAAATTCGTCTGTGATAGACATCTCTTCCGTATTTTTGTCATCGGTAAAGAAATCATCCAAATTTCCGAAATCATTTTTTTCATTTTGCTCTTCGCCGCTGTCCAATTCAAATTCGCTGTTATACCCTGATATAGTATCATCAATCTCCTTGAAGCCATCCGAAACATCAAAGAAATCAACGGGCTCCGTTATCTCCGCTGCATTTTTTGTATGCCAATCGATTTTAAGTTCATCCTGTGAATACTCATCATCCGCCTCGGCTGTCTCATATTCGTCCGTTATGTCCTCAGCGCCGACGGAAGTGCACTCTTCCTCAAGATCATCAGCCGATGATATATCATAGTCGGATATAGATAAATCTTGCTCCGCAGCAAGCTCTTCGGTCTCTTCGGTTATTTCCTCGTCGGATTCAAAATCATCGGTTTTGCCAAAGCTCTCGTCAGAGACTTCTCTTTCATCCACATAAGATTCTTCAAGCGAAGGCTCGCTGTCGTATTCCTCAGACGTCTCATTTGTCGCATATTCTTGTGTATTTATTCCGTCAACACCGACCATAAATGCATCCGCTTTTTTTGCGAGTGATTCAACAGTTTCGATATGTTCACTGTAAAGCTCATACAGAGAGTCTCTGAATCCGCATATTTTCTCATATATTTCAACTGCCGACGAGCGCATATTTTGCTCGCAAAGCTTCGCTGTACTCAAATCGGAGTTTGTTTGATTGATTATGTTCTCTGCCGCATTTGTAGCACGGTTGATTATCATGGATGCCTCGGCATTGGCATTCTCCTCGATTTCCCGAGCTCTCTTTTCGGCATTTGCAATTATTTTTTCCGCTGTCCTATCTGCCGACGAGATTTTATTTCGATCACTGATTGATGTTGAAGCATCTGTCCGTCGAAGCTCTTCCATTTTACGCGAAATCTCATCGAGCTTTTTGAGTGCCAATGCAAGCTTTCTGTCACTGTCAGTACATCTGCGCTCAAGTTTTCTGTGTTCTTCGTTAATGTAATCAATGTAATCGTCGACTTCCTCAGGTGCATATCCCCGCAGAACTTTTTGAAATATCTTGTTTTTGAAGTCTTGTGCCATAGCAATCTCCTGTAATGACTTAAATCATATATATTTTCTGCATATTATTCTGATTCTTCCGCTTTTTGTCTGTCCCACCGACTCGCCGACCACATATTTGCCGTATCCTCTTACAGTTAAAATATCCCCTGTGTGCACAGATGCGGACACGTCGCATACCGTCGTATAGGACAGCTCAACAAGTCCTGCCCTTACCATATCTGCCGCCGCTTCTCGCGACTTTCCGATAAGCGCCTTTACAGTACTGTCAATTCTCAATGATGATACCGTTATCGGAATTTCTTCGAATTTTCTCGGAATCACATATTCAAACGGAACTTCGACAACTTCCGTTTTTACTCTGTCACGCCCTATTTTTGTAAGCTCCTCACAAATGAACGGAGCTATTTTTTTATGTACAAATACGATTGCTTCATTTTCGGATATTACAGCGATATCTCCGATAAGGCTTCTTTCAATTCCGAGAGATAAAAGTCCGCCCATAAAATCACGGTGCGCGAGAGACGCAAATCCACTTCCGCTTATTTTCAGACATTTTATCGGTATTTCATCCGCAATTTCCGAATGTGAGGTCAGATATGTGGAAAAAGCCTCTGTTCTTTCCTCGTCGAGCGGCATTTTATGCTGCGGTACATTTTCCGGCATATACCATTCAGGCAAAAAAACCGCGGCACACCTTTCGGCACCACGGCATCCTCCCCAGAAGAAGCATTTAGAAATTCCGTTTCCGATCCGGGTGATTAATTCATTATACACATCTGTTTTTTCTCCGGGAGACATGAAATGGGTAACAGAGACAGAGTACTCCGACTCACGAAACAATTCAAGCGCCCGTGAAACAGCAAAATCAAACTCATTATTTTTCATACATCAAAGAAACAGCTCTATTATAGAAAGGAGAATAAACGTTATAAAAAATGACATATCAATCGGCAGTCCTTCAAACCATCCGAAACGTTCAATCAAGCTCCGCACCGGCATAATTACAGGCTCGGTAACCGCATAAAGAAATGCTACAATAGGATTATCCTCATCAACAGGAAACCAACTGATTATGGCTCTTGCCATCATCATAAGCTGTATTGCTCCTATAAGATACCGCACGGTAACCGTAACCACATATAGAACCTGATGCAATTGTATTTCCTCCGAAAAAACAAATTCCCGCTAAAAAACCCGAGCTATACCGTTACGGCATAGCTCATTTTTGGTATACAAACAAAACCTGAACGTATTTCTACTTTCAAGAAAATTATATGTTCATATTTTTTTGTTTAAAAAATCAGTTAAAATCTCCGAAATCTTCAACCTGTGCTTGATTTGCTTCGGGCTGAGGCTCCAGTTTGCGCTGATTCTGCTTAATCTGAGCATCGCCTATATCAACATTTGACGCTGTAATAATATAGGTGTTGGCAGTAATTCTCTTGAGAGAACCACCTATTGAATAAGCGACACCTGACAGGAAGTCTATGAGTCTGCGTGAGGTTTCCTTATTTGTGTTTTCGAGATTAAGGACAACTGTGCACTTATTCAGAAGATGATTTGCTATCTGAGAAGCGGTTTCACTGTCATAATTCTGAGGACGTACAACCTGCATTTTAATGTTTGAACCGGAGAGGCTGATGCCGCTCATCTGATTTCCCATGCCCTGCTGTGCGTTCATTGACGGAGAATACTGCGCGCCTGCCATTTGAACATCGCTGTCATCCTCGGCATCGTCGTAGTTTTCAAAACCGCCGTAGTAATCGTCATCATACGAATCATCATAATTGTCGTTTGTCCCGGTTACCTTTTTGATTCGATCCATGAGTCCCATAAAAATCCTCCATTCTGCCTTGCGGCAGGATAATTGTAAACATATTTTTGCCGATTAGATCGGCTGACTGTTACCTATAAATTCTCGAGCCGAAGATCGCGCTTCCGACGCGAACAACAGTCGCACCTTCTTCAATAGCGCACTCATAACTGTCACTCATTCCCATAGATAAAACAGCCTCTCCTATATTATGCGTTTTTTTTTCGAAAAAGTCAAGAAAAATTCTGTAAGATTCTATAAAATATTTGCGAAATTCGATATTATTCTCGCATTTCGGTGCCATCGTCATCATTCCGCGGACATTTATCGACGAAAACGCTGATATTTCGTCTAAAAATTCTCCCACCCTCTCAGTGGAAATTCCGGTCTTTGACTCCTCAGAGCCGATGTTTACCTCCACGAGAACATCCTGTAATACGCCGAGTTTTTGACATCTCAGGTCTATCTCCGAAGCAAGTTTTACGGAATCAAGCGAGTGAATAAGTCCCGCCTTTCCCACAACATATTTGACTTTATTTCTTTGCAGATGTCCAATGAAATCCATACGCGCGCCCGATGCTGTCACCGCATCGTATTTATCACGAAATTCCTGCGCGTGGTTTTCACCGCACACCTTAAGTCCGAAGTTTTCTGTAAGAAAAATCACATCTTCAATCGCCACGGTTTTTGTAGCCGCAAGAAGTGTCACTTCCCCACCATGCGCGCGCTTTGCCTTAGCCGTCTCAACCTTTTCAAGCACGCGAAAATAATTGTCTTTCAGCTCACGCTGCCGCTCTGTCATATTTATCCTCTTGATTAATTCACTCTATTATTTTTCCTGTATACAGATCGCGCCCTCCGACTATAACAACATCGTTAAGCTCAATCCACGGATACACCTCATCTTCAGCGAGCTCCGCTTCTGTAATTTCATCACCGGACTGCGGCTTTCCGGTACATATCACAATACCATTATCCTCATAAATTATATTTATCCTTCTGAACTCAACCGTAACTTCCTCAAGAACGAAAACGCCCTCAAATCCACTTACAACGCGCACAGCTTCAATCGGAAGCTCATAACCCGTATACTCGGTTGCAGATACCGTAACAGGCTGCATACGTGTATAGTCGAAGTTCATCGGCATTTTCTCACACCTGAATAAAACCACGGCACGTGTCCCGGGTGTCTGCGATATTACGCGGTATACATCCATCGTGAGTGTTACCCCGCTGTACGCAAAAGACACATCACATTTATTAATATCCATAAGATACGAGGCATCCGTTTTCGGCATTTCACACGCAATATACCAACGGTAATCATATACCATTGCACCGATGCATAAACCTCCGCTTACGTTTTTCGCAGTTTCTGTCATGTCGATAAAGTCGTCATAGCTCATACTGTCAACATTGTCAGAAGAAAAAGCCTCTCCGTATCCGTCATACTCTGAAAAGAAATATCCCGCTTTCGGAGCATAAACAGAGCTGAGACATGCCCCCAAATTCGCTCTTATCGAGTTCTTTTCACGTTCGAGTTTCAAAATTTGATTACCGTAATCCGTAACCTCACCGGTAAGTATTGAACGTTTCTTTATCTCCACAATAAGCTGCGTTTTCATAGAGAGCGCATCGGAGAACTCACCTTTTTCGCAATATTTTCTTATTTCAAACACTTTGTCGTAAATATTTGAATCAAGTCCCGCGGCACTCTGCACAGAACGGTTTTCCGCTCTGTTTTTTTCGAGAAGCGAAATCTGCTCATCTATTTCGGCAAGTCTGTTGTCCACATCGGGCGAAGCTTCCGAATATACATCGGCAACCTTTTTGTATATGCCCACTTTTTCTCCGTCATGAACCGCGGATACCACGCTTCCCGTCGTAACATTTCCGACATACAGAGGCTCTTCATTCCTCATTATGTATGCATCGGCTGAAATAGTGCGTGTGGCTGTTTTCAGTTCCGCATTGACAAGCTCAAGACCCGGTGAAATCTCCTCAACCAAATGGTACCCGATATAAAATATCACACCGAACGCAACAGCACAAGACAACGCATAAACAGCCGCTTTCGCAAGATATTTTTTATCAAATCGTTCTAATATTCTTTTCAGCATTTCAGTTAATTTCGTAGTATATTATCTGTCTTACTTTTTATTATATCATACAAATCAATAAAAGTTAATATTTTGAATAATTATTTACAATTATTTAACTATGTTGTTCAATCACAAAAAGCTTCTCGGGCTTGATTACACTCTCACTTTCATTTACATCCGCTCTGCCAAGCGCTATAAATTTATTTTTATTCCGTATTCTTACAAGCATACCTGCGTCAAAATTTGTATGAAGTTTTTTCTGGTAAAGCTCGCATCCCGATAAAATCAACTTAGCATAAAAATCATTCACATCCAAAGCGGGGTATTCTTCAAACAATGATTCTGCCGATTTAGGCAAAAGAAGCCTTTCCTCAAAGCTCATCTGCTCCAATTCCTCTATTGTAATCGAATCGGCAAGTGTGAATCTGCCTGTCCGTGTGCGTACCAATGACGACATAACAGCTCCGCAGCCAAGCATTCTCCCTATATCGGCGCATAGTGTGCGTATGTATGTTCCCTTCGAACACTCAACACGCATAGAATACGTATCATCGGAGATTTTTTTGCACTCAAGAGCATATATCTCCACTTCACGCGGCTTTCTCTCCACCTCTCCGCCTTCTCTCGCTATATCCACAAGCTTTCTCCCTCCGACTTTAACAGCGGAATACATTGGCGGTATCTGTGAAATTTTTCCGACAAAAGAGAGGCAGGCATTCATTACCTGTGACTCGGTCGGAAGCTCGTGAGAGGTTGTCAGCACCTCCCCTGTTATATCCTCCGTATCGGTGGTCATGCCAAGCTTCATCTCGCAGATATATTCCTTATCGTGCATCATAAGATAATCGGAAGCTTTGACGGCACGACCGAGAAGCACGGGCAAAACGCCGGTAGCCATAGGGTCAAGAGTGCCCGTATGACCTACTCGCGACGTATCGTACATTCTGCGCAGTATTGATATGATTCTGTGTGATGTAACCCCGGCGTGCTTATTTATGATTATTACACCGGATACGCTGTCAGGTTTTCTTTGTGACATTTATTTTTCCGACTCCTGTAATTTCAAGCAATAGCTTCTTATCTCATCCCCAAACGCGCCCACGGCCATCTCCAAAGCCGCCTCAGGCGTTTCTGCCGCGATTGTACATCCGGCAGCTCTGACGTGTCCTCCGCCGCCGAACTTCGCGCACACGGCCGCCACGTCGATTTCAGCGTTTGCTCTTGATGATACTTTATACTGATTCGAGTATTCGAGTTGGCGCACGGAAATTCCGACAAGAACGCCCTCAACTCCACGCGGAGTATCGACAGAATTTCCGACATCACTTTCCGCAAGGTCTGCCTCTTTGAGCATTTCCGACGTAAACAGCACCGCCCCGAGGCGTCCGTTTTCATAGAATCTCAAATTCTGTATTGCGAGCATCTGAGCGGTAAGCTCTTTAAGTGTACGCTGTCCGAAAAGCGAGCGGCACAAGTCGGCGGTATTCATACCGTTATCCTGCGCCGAGTTTATTTCATCAACCAAATCTGCGGCAATTCTGTGAGTTATAGGGGTAGTATTTGAAAACTTGAAGCTTCCCGTATCGGATACTATTGCTGCATAAATTTTACGCGCTGCATCCGGCAAAACGCCTACTTTGCCACGGGATTTCAGTTCAGAATACAGAGAATATATGATTTCACCCGTAGCGGCAGCCGATGCATCTATATAATTCGGTGCGAACGCCTCGCCCATTGCATGGTGGTCAATCATAAAGCGAATATCGGGAATCAACTCCCCAAAGCATCCGAGCTGTGCAGGTGACGCTGTATCGACGGATATAATCATATCGAACTCATCTGAACAAAGCGGGGGACGAAGAAAAGCACCCTCGTCTGCAAGAAAATTAAGTCTTCTCGGAATCTCATCATGGCACGAAACAAAAGCAGAGCCGCCGCACGCCGAAATGATATCCCTAAGTGCGAATGCGGAACCTATCGTATCACCATCCGGATTCATATGACTCAGAATCAATGTTTTTTTTGCTGTCTGAATTTCATCCGCAATATTCTCAATAGTGACCGCCCTGTATCCGGAAAGCTGTATGATTTTCTCGTTATTCATCGTCATTCTCCTTGTCGGATTCACCCGAATCGTCGGAGAAAGACAGAGTTTTGAGTATGGCGGCAATTTCCGCTCCGTGCTTGACACCCTCGTCACGAATAAACGTAATCTCAGGTGTGATTCTCAGGTTCAGTCTCTCCGCCAAACGCGCGCGAACAAACGGAGCCGCGGATTTTAAGCCTTTCGCCAACTCTTTATCATCACATTCGCCGTAAACGGAGTAGTAAACCTTGGCAAATTTCAAATCAGCAGAAACATCGGAACTCATCACAGTAATCATGACATCCGAAACACGCGGATCCTTTATTTCACGAACGAGTCTCGCACATTCCTCTGTAAAAGCTCCGTCTATTTTATTTTTTCTGTATTTAGCCATTATTATCTCCTATAATACAAATTCCATAAAAATAAATTATGCTTTCAATCTCAATCATTTCAAATAATCGGGCAAAAATTCACTGTCAATTGTGTTTTTTACCATGCTGTATGCATCGTCAACACTCAAATATCTGCCATTTATTGCAAGACCATGAGTGTCTGCAATTTCCTTTGTATAATCCTCCAAGAAATAAATATTTGTATTCATCCAATCCATACCATAGTATGTTACAGTCGGTGTAAACAGCGGAGATGTAATTTCAAGTCCGCCAAAGCCATCACTTTCTATATTAAAAGAGAATATACCCCCGACCATGTTTATAACACCGGCCTGACCTGATGTAAAATTGCCGAGAGAATATATGCAAAGAGTTTTACCCCAATCGCTTTCGAGCCACTCAATAGGCTGAATTGTGTGGGAGTGATGTCCGAGAATAACCTCCGCGCCAAGACTTGAAATAAGCTTTGCCATTCTCTTCTGTTCCTCATTGATAACATGAGTTCCTTCATTGCCCCAATGAATTGATACAATTGTAATATCTCCGACCTCTTCGGCTTTCTTCATGTCGGAAATAATCATGTCATCATTATAGTTATCGTAAACATCGAACTTCTCTTTATAATTTGGGATAACCAATTCACTTGATGCGGGAAGCACTATTCCGTTTGTACCGTAAGTGTAAGACAGCCATGCGATTTTCACTCCGTCATGCTCGGTTACACGTATTTTATCGTAGTCCTCCTTGTTATAGTATCCGCCGATTACAGTAACAGGCTGCTCATGCCAAAAGTCAAGAGTTTTTTTCATGCCTGATTCACCTTTATCTATAAGGTGGTTGTTTGCAATATTGATTACATCGAATCCGAGCTCCACAAGGTCAAATCCAAGCTGTTGAGGACAGTTGAATGAAGGCCAAGCGGTATATCCGAACTCAACCCCCGCCATGATGGATTCTTGATTTATAAACGCAATATCAGCCTCGGAAATAGTAAGTGCCACATTCTCGTACATCGGTCTGAAATCAAACTCTCTGCCGTCCTTTGCACGCGCGGCAGCATCAAGCCAAATATTAGAGTGTATAAGATTATCACCAACCGCCGCTACACTTATGTTCGTACCCGCAAACGGATCATTAAATTCTGCTTTTTCAAGAGGAGACGACGGCAAGTCAGATTCCGCCTCCGAAGTTCTGACATTCTCCGTATAAATATACTGCTCACGCTTCACGACAGGACTCGGAGCTTCGTCGGAATCCCTGAGCATAACGCATGATGTTATAAAAAATGTTGTCAAACACAGTATAATCGCAATTTTCTTCATACAAAACCTCACTGTGGAAATTTATACATAACAATCAGTTATATTATACCATTTTCCGCACGGTATTTCAATACAGTACATCTTTATTTTTTCATGTTTGACGAACGATTCACACATAATGTTTCACCTCTCGCAAATTATTTATTCGTATGCCGATTTGTGAATGATATTTAAATAACAAAAATAAATATTAACATAGATTTCCCTTCTTTTTTATTGAACACTTAGACAATTTATGATATAATGGTACAAACATATTCTGAAAACGATAATAAAATCGGAGTTTTTTAAATGATAAAAATTCTTCACACAGGAGATATTCATCTTGACAGCGCATTCTCAAATCTCACCCAGAAGCATTCAGAGGTCAGGCGAAATGAGCTTCGAGCCGCTTTCACCTCCATGATGACATATGCCCGCATGAACAACACGGATATTATACTTATCGCGGGCGATGTATTCGACGGAGATTTTGTCACACGCGAAACCCTCTCTCTTTTAATACGAGAATTTAAAAATTTCGGGAAACCGGTGTTTATCTCCCCCGGAAATCATGACTGTGTCACCGAAAAAAGCATATGGCTTAAAAATATTTTTCCCGACAATGTGCATGTTTTTACAAAGCCGACTGTGGAATCCGTGGAGCTTGAAAATCCCTCGGTTACCGTATACGGATATGCTTTTACCGAAATCAACATGACAGAATCCCCTCTCAGGGGCATATGTGTTGATTCCGAGAACAGTGATAGAATTAATCTTCTCGTCGGACACTGCGAGCTTGTTGAAGAAGGCGGATACAGCACCGATTGCCCCGTAACAGCCGCAGAACTTCAAAAATTCGGAGCGGATTACGCGGCTCTTGCGCATATACATAATAATCCCCCCGCCGATTCCGAAGGACATTGGTGTTACTCCGGCTGTCTTGAGCCTCGTTCATTTCGTGAAACCGGTGCAAAAGGCGCATGTATGGTGGAAATTGAAAAGAAAAACGGAAAAAGCAGCATAGCAATCAAGCGGGTGCGATTCGCAAAAAGACGTTACGAATGCGGTGAGCTAATCCTGAACGGTCAATCCACACAAGAGGAAATTGCCATAAAAATTGCAGAATATATACATAAACAGCATTTCGGCGAAGATGTTCTTCTTTCGCTCAAGCTTGCGGGATATGTCGCTCCTTCTCTCATAATCGACACCGAAGCTCTCGAAGAAAACTGTAATGAACTGTTTATGCTTAAGCTTACCGACTCGACAAGACCGGATATCGACATATCATCACTCGAAAAAGATCTGTCCCTTAAAGGTGAGGTGTACAGAAAGCTTAAATCATCAATAGAGTCAAATGACGAGCGAACAAGAGAAGTTGCGTTTCGTGCACTGAGATATGCTATTGCGGCACTTTGCGGAGACAATGCATTTTAACGGAGGAAACCAATGATACTAAAAACACTTCACATAATTTCATTCGGAGGCATACGCAATCGCGACATAAACCTTGAGGAAGGGGTTAATGTCATAGCAGGCGAAAACGAATCCGGAAAATCCTCCGCAGCAATGTTCATAAAGTTTATTTTTTACGGGCTGTCAGGAAAAAGCTCTCGCGGAATCCCATCCGAACGAAAGAGGTACATAAACCGCGAAACGGGACAGGCAGCCGGATATATAACGGTTGTCTGCAAAAACGGGCGTGAATTTCGACTTGAGCGTGCGATTTTAACCTCTGATAACATGCCGCCGCGCGAGCGTGTGAGAATTATCGACATAAAAAGCGGTGAAACGGTTACAGGTCAAAACCCCGGTGAATTTTTCTTCGGAGTTCCCGAGGGGGTGTTCGTTGACACATGCTTTATCTCACAAACCTCAGTAATAAAGCCGAATATGAACAGCACATCAAGCTCCGGCGGCGCATTGGAAAATCTGCTGACATCGGCAAATGAAAACATAGACATCAAAAAAGCAATAAAGAAGCTCGATGAAACGCGCCGCGGACTTTTTCATAAATACAAAACAGGCGGGGAAATCAAGGATTTAATCGAAAAACGCGCCGAGATTGCCTCAGAGCTGAAAGCCGCACGTGAAAAATCAGCCGAAATCATAGGAATAACCACCTCTCTCGACGATATAAAAAAAAGAATTGCCTCGCTTGAGGAATCAAAAGAAAAGTATGATGGGATTTTCGATGCCCTCGAAAAAATCGTCGTAAAACGAAAAATCGACTCACTCTCCGAGTCTCGCGAACACACAAAAAATTTAGAAAAATCACTCAACAGCCTTAATCTCTCTCCGCTCGGCGACGGATTTGAGGAAACTCTCGACGAATCCGAAAGAGATATCCGTGCATATGACGAAAAATGCGCGGAATACGACGAAATGCTTTCCGAATCAGAGAAAAACGAGGATGAACCGCCTGAAATAATGACAAGCATAGAGGAAATCGCCGCTGCTGTTCATCAGGTTGATTCTGCCTCCCGTATACAGTTCTCAGTAGCCATAGCTCTCCTCATTGCCGGAGTGATAGGGCTCACGGCAGTCATTCTCCTTTTCTATTTCAATACCGACATGTACATCCTTCCGCTTATTATGACCGTTGCACTTGTCTCGCTCGGCATAATATTCATCGTGAGACATGCAAAATCAAATTCAAAGCTTGAATATCTTCTTTCGGAATGGGATGCGGAATCCCCCGAAGAAATAGAAATCGCTGTTGCCGAAAAGCTTTCCGCAATCG
>JAZODB010000192.1:0-1881 GCA_045596785.1 Eubacteriales bacterium | reverse complement strand
CATTCCGGAAAAATTGAACCTATAATGATATTTCTTCACGGCGGCGGATTTGTTACGGGAGATTTCGACAGCTACGGAAATGTTTGCGCTGATTTGTCGGAGGCTTTTGAGCGCAAGGTTATTGCGGTAGATTACAGACTTGCTCCGGAGTATAAATTTCCTGCGGGACCGGAGGATGCATATTCTTCCGTTCAGGAAATTCTGCTGCATTGCGAGGATTGGTTTCAGTCAGCTCCCGAAGATGCTGTGGTAATAGGTGACAGCGCCGGTGCGACTTTGGCATGTGTATCATCAATGATGGCTCGTGATCGCGGAGGTATAGTTCCGAGGCGGCAAATTTGCATATATCCTGCCGCGTGGTGCGATTTTGAAAATACTCCGTTTGAATCCGTCAGAATAAACGGAAGCGATTATCTTTTAACGCAAAAAAAGCTTATAGATTATATGGAGCTGTACTCAAACTCGCCGAAGGATTTTGAGAATCCGTATTTTGCACCTCTAAGGCATACGGATTTTTCGTCAATGCCCGATACGCTTATCATAACAATGGAGTTTGATCCGCTTCGTGACGAAGGGATTGCTCTCGCGAAAAAGCTTTCCGAAGGCGGCAACCGTGTTGTACATAAGGACATAAAAAATGGCATTCACGGTGTTATATGTCTGCCTCGTTCTGCACCTCTTAATCGTAATATATATAAACATATAAAAGAATTTCTTACGGAAGTATAACATGTGGAAAATAAGAGAAACAAAATGGAGACGACTTGATAATGCTGCAAAAATATTCCCCGCAATTGCAGATAATGAAGACAGCGAAGTTTTTAGAATAGCCTGTGAGCTGCACGAGGATATAGATAAAGAACTATTGCAGAGGGCACTTGACTCTGCAATTGAAGAATTTCCGACGTTTACTGAAACAATACGCCGAGGTGTTTTTTGGTATTATCTTGAAAATACAGGTCTGCGCCCTAAAGTGCATCCCGAAAATACCACACCGCTTATGCCTCTTTATGATGATCGAAACAGGCTTCTTATTGATATTTCATATTACAAAAACAGGATTAATCTTGAAATTTTCCATGCTCTTGCAGACGGAACGGGAGCTTTTGTGTTCTTTAAAGCATTGGTTTCGTTTTATTTACTGTATGCTCACCCTGATGAACTACGTGATGTAATTCTTGAGCCCGATGACTCAACGGAGCGCGAAAGAGAATCGGATGGCTTCAGTCAGTATTTTGAGTCCGAACGCGGAAGCAGTACAAATTTTGAGTTTCTTGGGAATAAAACTCAAAAAAATGAAGTATATCGCTTTAATGAACGGCGTTCGCCTGATTTGAGACAGCATGTTACAGAAGGAAGAGTATCAGCCGCCGCTGTTATATCGGCAGCCAAAAGCTTCGGTGTTACCGTGACGGAATTTATCTGCTCTTTGCTTATTTTAAGTATAAGGGATACAATGGAACCGAGAGATAAGAAAAAATCGGTTGTTGTCGCTATTCCCGTCAATTTGAGAAATTACTTCAGTTCCAATACTCTCCGAAATTTTTTTGGAATGGTTCATATCTCTTA
Source organism: Eubacteriales bacterium (assembly GCA_045596785.1). GTDB lineage: Bacteria > Bacillota > Clostridia > Oscillospirales > CAG-272 > UMGS1696. The sequence continues at coordinate 312 of JAZODB010000192.1, read as the reverse complement.
CGATTTCTCAACTAAAGATGAACACGAGATAACCGATGTTGCAAAATCGGTCAAGGCTTCATTTGAAAGGGAAATAACTTGTGAAAATATGGAGCAAAAAATTGCCTCACAAGTTAAAATGGAGCGTCACCCAATAGTTAGGGTATGTCCGCTTTTTCTGAAGGATTTCATTATGAATATACTCCAAAATGTATCCATGAAAAGAAGGACAATTTGCTTGTCAAATGTAGGCAGAATAAAGATTCAGCCTGAATTTGAAAAATATATAGATTGCTTTGACGTTTTCAACAGCAGCGCCACTCGGCAGATATG
>JAZODB010000191.1:0-2023 GCA_045596785.1 Eubacteriales bacterium | reverse complement strand
CGGTGAGAAAATTCCCGGCAAAATTATCGCCCATCGTGTATTGAGCAAATTCATTTTTTCAATCACTATGTAGTTTGGCACGAGTGTTACCTGATATGGCATCAGCATCAAAATTATATATGTAAAAAACACAATTGAGCGAAATTTTGTATTGACTCTCGCAAAAGCATATGAGGCACCCGAGGCAAGAACCAACTGAAATATCACAATAGGAAGCACATACATTACCGAGTTCCAAAATTTCACAAGGTATTCCGGACTTTTCAGAAGAACGGTTGAATACTGAGAAAAGCTGACTTTATCCGGAATTAACTGCAAATTCACTTTTTCGGCTATAAACACCTGACCGCCGTCACCCGCTACTCCGAGACCGGTGAAAATCTTTCCGTAATTCGCGGAAATCTCTGTTGTTGACATAAAGGAATTAGTCAAAGTGAATACCGTTGGAAACAAAAACAAAAATGAGAAAGAAACAAGTACCGTTATTGCTATAACAAGAAACAAAATTCTGCCGAATTTTATCTTTTTCTTTTTTCGGGCGGATGGAAACGCCGCCGAATTCAGTTTTATATCTGCCGTCATTCCTCAATCCCCTTGCCTATTTTATTGTCTGCCCAAAGCAAAATTCCTATTATTACGATCATAATGAGGCACAGCACTACGGCTGCACTCGATAGCTTTTGATACTCAAAGCCTTTAAAGGTATTATTCATATAGTGCTGCAATGTATACATAGTATTATATGGATAATCTCCCGTAAGCAGAAATACCTCCCTGAATACCTTAAAGGAATTAATAAGAGACATTATTGTTACAAAGGATATGGTCGACGCCATATATCTGAGTTTTACCATAAAAAATCTTTTGACAGGACCACAACCATCAAGCATTGCAACTTCAATAATTCCTTTAGGAATACTTGCAAGTGCCGACATAAACATTATCATATTGTATCCGATATTTTTCCACAGGAAAAGCAGTACCACTACTATATATCCGTAATCCGATTTCATCCAATCGACAGGAGCTGCTCCGAATACAGCGGTAATATCGTTTAAAACCCCGTTATAATCGAAAAGCACTTGCCATATAAGTATAATAGATGCCGCCGGAACAATCATAGGGGACAAGAAAATTGTCCTGAATATGCTTTTATAAGGTATATTGGCATCAAGAAGAACCGCAAGTGCAAGAGATATAATCACCACAAGCGGAACAGCAGTCAAAGAAAAAACACCGGTATTCTTAAGAGCCTCTTTGAAAGCATTGTTTTTAAACAATCTGATAAAATTCTCAAGGCCCACAAACTCTGCTGATGAAATATCGTTTATCAATGAATAATAAATTACAACAAAAAACGGAAGTATAAAAAATATCATAACGCCTATCAGACTCGGAAGCATGAAAACAGACGTGCCCATTTTCTCTGCTCTATCCTTTGACATGTGCCATTTTTTATGTTTTTGCCCTTTAATAACGTTTACAGGAGACTGAGCACCTGCATTTTCCACTTCTATAAGTTTATTTTTCATTTGCTCTCAACCAATTATTATTTTATCGTTCATATGACGTGTAAAGATGCGAAAAAGTTCCTATTTTTAAAATATATTTTATAATTAAATCAATGCCAATCATCAATTCCGCTCCGCTCCATAGCACCGAGCATTTTTTCGTAAATACCATGATGTAATTGCTCGAAAGACATAAGATATTTTTTCATTTTTTCGCGTTCGGTATTATGGTCTTTCGGACAAGGATTTGTCACAACAGGAAGCGTGTAAGCACGCGCGAGAGAGCGAATCTCGCCCTCACGAGTATATATAAGCGGACGAATCACCGAAAGTAATCTGTCCTCATAAAATGTAACCGGGGAGAAGCATCCTATTTTGCCTTCGTACATCAGTTTTATCATGAATGTTTCAACAGCATCGTTCATATGATGCCCAAGAGCAATCTTGTTCGCGCCGACCGCTTCAGCCTCTCCCACAAGTGCTCCGCGTCTCATTTTCGCACACAAAGAGCA
>JAZODB010000190.1:0-4438 GCA_045596785.1 Eubacteriales bacterium | reverse complement strand
TGTTTGAAAGTTCTGAAAATTAATGAATTTTTACAAAAAATCAGGCAGTACCACGCCCGGTCTCGGGTATGGTACTGCCTGATTACGCGCCACGCAGGATTCGAACCTGCGACCTACCGGTTCGTAGCCGGGCACTCTATCCACTGAGCTAGTAGCGCACATTTTTTGTTACTCATATATATTATCACACTCAATCGGGTTTGTCAATAGTTTTTTCAATAAATTTTAGAATCAATGTGTTTTTGAATGGCTCCCCACACATGCGCCGAGTTAATATCATCCCGATTTGTGTTGCCTGAGTGACAAAAATCTGAATCTTTGCATTATAGTGTACACTTTTTTATTGTTATTTATAAATAATAATTGAAATTTTAAAGTTTATATGATATAATAACATAGTGATTATGCATTAAAGCAAAAAGTCAAATTTATCATGAATGATGTAAATTCGAAAGGAGCTTATCCGAAATGGGTAAAGACAAAAAAGCTGCCGCAGGCATTGACACGGCAGAACAAAGAAAAGCCGAAAGAAAACAGGCGCAGGCAGCAGCACAAAAAAAAGAAAAACAAAAAAACATTATTATTACGGTTTGTGTAATATTAGCCGCTGTTCTCGTTCTGAGCCTTGTGGCTTATAACAGACTCGCGGAAAGCGGCGCACTTCTTCGCGGACAAATCGCGGCGGAAAGCGAAAACTTTGAAGTCACAGGAACAATGATGGCGTATTTCTTCAATATGAATTTGCAGAATTACAGCCCGTATTTCAGCACAATCGGAATAGATTCCTCAAAATCTCTGAAATCTCAATCATATTCCGAAAACGGCGATACTTGGTTTGACTACTTCGTTACCATGACAAAAGAATATGTAAATGAAGTTCTCTCGCTTTGCGAAGCGGCAAAAGCAAACGGAAACGAGCTTACCGATGCGGATTATGCATCTGTTGACGAAACAATAAATTCCATTAAAGACGGTGCGAAAAGCTTGGGATATACACCCGAGCAGTACCTTGCTATGGCTTACGGCTCCGGTGTGAATCTCAAGGATGTTGAAAAATGTCTTGAGCTTACCGCTCTTGCATCCTCCTACTCCGACATCTACACCGATTCTCTCTCCTACACAGTTGAAGAAATGCAGACATACTGCGATGAAAACCCCGAATCCTTTGACGGTATAGACTATCTCGGTTTCACCGTATCTGCATCCGACTTCACGGAATATGACGAAAACAACAACCCCACCTCCGACACAGCCGCTGATTCCGCAAAAGCAAAAGAAGCAGCTGAGGCTATCGCAAAAGCAACAAGCGAGGATGAGTTTAAAGCTCTTGTTATAGATTACCTGAAGGCACACCACGATGACCACGAGGAGCACGACGAAAATGAATTTGAGGAAAAAGCAGATAACTGCTTCTATCGTCATGCTCTCGCATCCTCCATTCCCGATATATCCGAATGGGCTTTTGCCGCAAAGGCAGGCGAAACAACGGTTGACGGCAAAGAAGGGGATGCTGAATTTACCGCATACTATATTGTAAAGCCCTCTTACCGCGATGAAACACAGAACAGAAATGTACGTCACATCCTTTTCTCGAATGACACCTATGAGGACAGAGCAAAGGCTGATGAAGTCTATGCAGAATGGGAAGCGGCAGGCTTCTCCGACGAGAAATTCAAGGAGCTTGAAGACAAATACAACGAAGACGGCGGCTCTGCCGACAATGGCGGAGTTTACGAAGAGGTTTCGTTCGGTCAGACAGATAACGCCTTCAATGCTTGGCTTTTCGACAGCGCACGCAAGGTCGGCGACCACGATATCGTAGAAGGCATTTACGGCTGGCACATTATGGAATACATCGGTGAGGGAAAAAATCTCGCATGGCAGACCAATGCTGAACAGCTTATGAAAAAGCGCGACTATGAAGCCATTATTACAAAGCACAGCGAAAGCATAGTCTACAACGACGGCGTTATCTCCGAAATCGATGCATAAGTATCAGCTAAAATACCAAATGACATATCATCCCTCGAAACTATCTGCTTAAAGCGAAAAATTATTTTTCAATAAAATTTATAAAATCATTTATTATTAAGGAGCAGTTTTATGAAACAACTTTTTATGAGATGCGACGGATATGAAAAACGCGATGTTGTTCTTGCCGACGGATATACCATACATCAATTCCACCGCGGCGGTGACGAAAAAATGAGCGAAGCGGAATACAAAGAAGGCTGGCTCAGCGTTATCAAAAGCTCATGGCCGGAATATTCACCGAACGACTTCGGCCAGTACTACAATGATGCGAAAATTCCGGATGACGGATTCTTCACCGTGCTAAACGACAAGGGCGAAATCATTGCGGTTGCCGCAATTCTGATAGCTTACCACCGCGAAAATACCGCAACTCTGCACATGGTTTTCTCAAATCCCGAATACAGAGGAATAGGTCTTGGTCGCGCAATATGCACCACCGTCATGAATTACACAGCTGACAAAAATATAAACACCGTATATCTTCAGACGGATGATTTCCGCATCCCCGCAATAGGCTTGTACCTCAGTCTCGGATTCAAACCTGTATTTTGGGACACCGATATGCCTGAGCGTTGGCGCGCAATTATGAAAAACTTCTCACTCGATACGCTTTCCGTTTACGACGAAAACGAAGAGCCGCAGACTCTGAAAAGTGCCGAATAATTAAAAAACAAATAATTCAAGCAGTCCACGCGGCTGCCGCACTTACATGAAAATGTAATTGCGGCAGCCGATTATTTTTCACACATCTCACAGCTCACTTATTTTAAGCAGTTACTTGATGGCATCCCGACATTATGGTATAATTCAAAAAGCAAAATGAAGTGCCGTTTATAGTCGCTTCAGATGCGGAAATGGGTGCGGCATTTCCCGAAAACCTCTCCTATAATGCAGGCGACGTGGCTCGGCGTGACAAACTCCGAGGAAATTGTTGAAAATGTCGGCAAATTCCTTGCCGCAGAAATGTCAGCATGCTCCGTAAATTGGATTTGGTGACCGGTATATGACAATCCCCAATCCATTTTCCCGAGATACCGTACAAATAAATAACAACCGAAAAATACATTTTTTCTTAATTCATATTGACAAACCACGATTGTCGTGGTATAATATCATGGTAATCGGGGTGTGGCTCAGTCCGGTAGAGTGCTTGGTTCGGGACCAAGAGGCCGCTGGTTCGAATCCAGTCACTCCGATGAGAAAAAACTCAGATATCCTTTCGGATGTCTGAGTTTTTTTCATTGGTGCGACTCGCTTGAGAATCAGCATCGAGCCGCCGAATACACGAACAGTTTGCAAACACAAACGGCGGTCTCGGTCACAAACGAAAGCGAAGCGTCGTTTGTAGTGGTTCAGAATCCAGTCACTCCGACCAACATTCGCTTTGCGAAGTTGAAAAAAGTCTTGTATTCGAAAGTTTGCAAGGCTTTTTTGTTTTGCAGATTGGCTGGAAAAAGTGATAGATAATACCGAATCCCTGTTTTTCTCGAACAAAATCCGTTATCAATCTTGAACTCCTCAAAATCCTCGCAAATCCTCCTGACTACATATCTGACCATAGACAGCAAAAACGGCGATCCATCCTATTCGATGAATCGCCGTTTTCTTTGTCTTCAGCGCCCCAATATTTGCGCTGTGATTTCCACTTTCATCTCCCGAATCATCTCCGCAAGTTTCACTTCGCATTCCTCGAGGCTGTGCGCATAGACGTTCCGCGTAATCTTCTTTCCGTTCACCCGTGGCGAATATCCTCCCTCCCATGTTGTTTCGCTGATCTGCGATATGCATCCCGTTCCCGGTTTGCGGCGGATGCCCTTGTACGGCTCGAATTTCGCCGGTTGTTCCTTATTTGTGTATTTTCCGCTTCGGCCACATTTTCCTCACATATCGCCCGTACGCCCGTCACCGCGCCGATTGTTTGGTCAATCCGCTGCGCAGCGTTTTTCTGCATTTCGTCTGTCACATGGGAGTAGGTATCGAGCGTGAAGGAGGCGTTTGTGTGTCCGAGAATGCCCGCCAGCGTCTTTGCATCGACACCACTGGTCTGCGCGTGTGTTGCGAATGTGTGCCGCAGATCGTGGAAGCGAATGTCGGGAAGTCCCGCTGCTTTGAGGATCGATTTCAGTTTGTTGTATCCTGTGCTCGGATTCATCGGCTTCTCCGGTTCCAGCAGATTTGGGAAGATCCATTCGGTCAGCGCCTTATCCTTCCGCTCTGTGAGGATGCGGGGCGTGCTTGCCGGCAGACGGATGATACGCTTGCCTTTCTCGGTTTTTGTTTCGCCGATCTATGTATGTTTTGCCCTTATCCTTAACTTCATCTATAAAAAAATCCCTAAGGCAAGCCATTGCAGCAATGCCGTATGAGGCATCACCTGGGTTTTTGGATATCGAATCTGCTGCAG
>JAZODB010000189.1:0-10779 GCA_045596785.1 Eubacteriales bacterium | reverse complement strand
AGCGGCGTTTCATATATTGCCGAGCCCGGAGGAAGCGTCAGAGATGAAAACGTAATCGAAACATGCAACAAATACGGTATTGCAATGTGCTTCACGGGAATGAGACTGTTTCATCATTAATCTAAAGAGGATTGTAAAATGAAAATTATTGTTGTCGGTTCAGGCGGGCGAGAGCATGCGATAATAAAACAGCTCGCATTGAATGAATCAATTGAAAAAATATACGCTATTCCCGGAAATGGCGGAATCACCGAGGCGGAATGTATACCGATTGGTGCCAAGGATATTCCGGCAATCGTTGACTTTGCAAAAAATAATGACATTGGATTTGCAGTTGTCGCTCCCGACGATCCGCTTGTACTCGGATGTGTTGACGAGCTTGAAAAAATCGGAATCCCCTGCTTCGGTCCGAGTGCCGCTGCGGCTCAGATTGAGGGAAGCAAGGTTTTCTCCAAAAATTTGATGAAAAAATATGGGATTCCGACAGCGGATTACGAAGTGTTCGACTCAGTGGAAAACGCACGAAAGTATATTTCGGACTGCAAATTGCCTATTGTAATTAAAGCTGATGGACTTGCGCTCGGAAAAGGTGTACTTATTTGCTTCACACGTGAAGAAGCCGAAGCAGCACTTTCTGAAATAATGGAAAATAAAGTCTTTGGCGAAAGCGGAAACCGAGTTGTAATAGAGGAATTTCTCGAAGGGCCTGAGGTATCGGTACTTTCATTTACCGATAGTCATACAATCGTTCCCATGATTTCATCTATGGACCATAAGCGCTCAGGAGACAACGACACGGGACTCAATACAGGCGGAATGGGTACGATAGCACCGAATCCATATTATACTCCCGAAATTGCCGAGCGCTGCATGAAAGAAATTTTTCTTCCGACAATAGAAGCTATGAATGCGGAAAAGCGCAAATTCAAGGGCTGCCTTTACTTCGGACTTATGCTTACAAAAAACGGTCCGCGCGTTATAGAGTACAACTGCCGTTTCGGAGATCCCGAAACACAGGTTGTACTGCCTCTGCTTGAAACGGATTTGTTTGAAATTATGCAGGCTGTTGAGTCCGAAACTCTTGATAAGATAGATGTTAAATTCAAAAATGCCTCTGCCTGCTGTGTAATTCTTGCTTCAAAAGGCTATCCCGGAAAATATGAGACCGGATATGATATAACTCTGCCTTATCAACCCAAGCACTCAGCTCAAATTTACTGCGCCGGTGTTAAACTGAGAGACTGTCATATGGTTACAGGTGGTGGACGTGTTATAGGGGTAACCGCAGTAGCTCCGACTCTTTCAGATGCAATACATAATGCATACGAAGCAGCGGCTGATGTTAAATTTGACAATGTATACATGAGAAGCGATATAGGCGCACGTGCCCTCGCCTGCAATAAAGGAGAGTAAAATGGTATATAGAATTTATGTTGAAAAAAAAGCCACGCTCGATGTTGAGGCTACTTCACTACTATCAGATATATATTCTTTTCTCGGAATAAAGTCAATAAAAAATGTTCGTATAATAAACAGATACGATGCCGAAAATATTTCCGAGGATTTATTTGAATACGCTAAAACCACAGTTTTTTCGGAACCGCAGGTCGACCTATTCTACGATAATCTATCATACGACTCCTGTGATAATGTTTTTGCTGTTGAATATCTGCCGGGTCAGTATGACCAGCGTGCCGACTCCGCATCTCAATGCATACAGATAATCTCAAAGGGAGAACGTCCGATAATCAAGACAGCTAAAGTATACGTTATTTCCGGTGATGTATCCCCTAATGATTTTGAAAAAATAAAAAAATATGTAATTAACCCGGTAGAGGCACGCGAAGCTTCACTTGAAAAATATGACACTTTGGTTTCCGAATATGAACTTCCCCCAGACGTAAAAATTTTCGACAACTTCCTTGAACTGCGTGACGACGAGCTTTCCGATTTCATTGAAAAATACGGACTTGCTATGGATGCGGATGATTTGAAATTTACACGTGAGTATTTTACCAAAGAAGGACGCTGTCCTACGATTACCGAAATAAAAATGCTCGACACATATTGGTCGGACCACTGCCGCCACACAACATTTTTAACCACCATAGACAGTGTAAAATTTGATGATCCGTTACTTGAATCAGCCTACTCGAAATACAAAGAGGTACGCAAAAAGCTCGGACGTGAGCAAAAGCCCATCAACCTGATGGATATCGCAACAATTGCATGTCGTGAGCTTAAAGCGGAGGGAAAGCTCGCAAAGCTCGATGAATCAGAAGAAATCAATGCCTGCACAGTAAAAATTGATGTTGATGTAAACGGAACAAACGAAAAATGGCTTCTCCTGTTCAAAAACGAGACGCACAATCATCCGACGGAAATAGAGCCATTCGGTGGTGCCGCAACATGCATCGGCGGCGCAATACGCGATCCGCTTTCAGGTCGTTCGTATGTTTACGCTGCTATGCGTGTAACGGGAGCGGGAGACCCTACTAAGCAGATAGAGGAAACTATCCCCGGAAAGCTTCCGCAGAAAAAACTTGTAACTACCGCAGCGGCGGGTTACAGCTCATACGGAAACCAAATCGGTCTTGCGACAGGTCAGGTCAGTGAAATCTACCATCCAGGATATATTGCCAAGCGCATGGAAATAGGTGCTGTAATTGCCGCCACCCCTGAATATGCCGTTCGCCGCGAGGTGCCGATTCCCGGAGATATTGTTATTTTGCTCGGAGGAAAAACCGGCCGCGATGGATGCGGCGGTGCCACCGGCTCCTCTAAATCACACAATTTACATTCACTTGAATCCTGCGGTGCGGAGGTTCAAAAAGGAAATGCCCCCGAAGAAAGAAAGCTGCAGCGTCTTTTCAGAAATCCGAATGCCTCAAGGCTTATAAAGCGATGCAACGATTTCGGTGCGGGCGGTGTTTCGGTAGCTATCGGTGAGCTTGCCGACGGTCTTATCATCGACCTTGACAAAGTTCCGAAAAAGTATGAGGGACTTGACGGAACCGAGCTTGCAATAAGCGAATCTCAGGAAAGAATGGCAGTTGTAGTATCTGCCGAAGATACGGAAAGCTTTATAAAGCTTGCACAGGCAGAAAATTTAGAAGCAACAATTGTCGCAAAGGTAACTGACAACGAACGTCTTACAATGACATGGCGCGGAAAAATCATCGTTGATATTTCTCGTGAATTTCTTAATTCAAATGGTGCGGAAAAGCACATTGACGTTGCCCCGTCATCTTGTACAGCATTCTCACGTACAATTCCCGATAGTTTTGCAAACGGAATGAACGAATTGGTATCAGATCTTAATGTTTGTTCCGAAAGAGGACTTTCCGAACGTTTTGACTCAACAATCGGTGCGGGAACTGTTATTATGCCGTTTGGCGGTAAATATCAGGCTACCCCATCTCAAGCTATGGTACACAAAATTTCTCTTGAGCACGGTGACACCAAAACCGTGTCATGCATGGCATGGGGCTACAACCCGTTTATAGCAGAAAAAAGCCCCTACCACTCCGCTTATCTTGCGGTTGTCGAATCAGTATCAAAGCTGATTGCATCCGGAGCGTCGTTTGAAGATGTATATCTTACATTCCAAGAGTATTTTGAAAAGCCCGCACGCTCACCTAAGCGTTGGGGAAAACCGATGTCTGCGCTTCTCGGTGCTTTTATGGCTCAGCTTGATTTTGGTATTGCATCAATCGGCGGAAAAGACTCCATGAGCGGCTCATTTGAAAATCTCGATGTTCCTCCCACACTTGTTTCATTCGCTGTTACGACTGATAACATCGACAATATCATATCACCCGAATTTAAGAAAGCGGGCAGCCGTGTATCTATTATATCTCCCGATTATGCCGATAATTCCCTCCCCAATGCAAAATCTCTTATCGATGTTTACAATAAAGTTCATGCTCTTATAAAATCAGGCAAAGTGTTATCCGCATATACTCCCGTATACGGTGGTATTTCCGAAGCTGTATTTAAAATGTCTATCGGAAATAATATCGGATTTACTTATGACAGCGCAATAAAACTTGAAGAGATTTTCGGATATTCTTACGGCACATTCATTCTTGAGCTTGCAGATGATGCTGAAATATGCGGTAAACTCCTCGGTACAACTACCGAAGCTCCCGAACTCAAATATGACAACGAGATACTTGCATTAAGCTTACTGCGTGAAGCATATGATAGCGTTCTTGAAAATGTATACCCTGTAAATACAGAAGACAACCTTGAGAAAGTTGATACAATAACTTCGCGAGAATATACTCGTGTAAAAACAAACGATAAGTTTGCTCGCCCCAAAATACTCATTCCGGTATTCCCGGGTACAAACTGTGAATACGATACTGCAAAGGCACTCGAAAGTGCAGGCTTTGTGCCCGAAATTATTGTTATTCGAAATCTCACACCGAGTGCTGTATCCGAATCCGTTGATTATTTTGCAAAATCGCTCAAGAGTGCCCAGGCTATATTCGTTCCCGGAGGCTTCTCAGGCGGAGATGAACCCGACGGAAGCGGAAAATTTATTACCGCTTTCTTCAGAAACGGAGCAATCAAGGAAGAAACAAACAACCTTCTCAAAAACAGACTCGGACTTATGTGCGGCATTTGCAACGGATTCCAGGCAATAATTAAGCTCGGTCTTGTTCCTTACGGAGAGATTATTGACACTGATTCAAGCTGTCCCACTCTCACATTCAATAAGATTGGGCGTCACCAGTCCAGAATCGTACGTACGCGTATCTCATCAAATAAATCTCCGTGGCTTTCAGAAACAAATATAGGTGAAATATATAACGTTCCGATTTCCCATGGAGAAGGCAGATTTATAGCTAATGACAGCGTTATTGAATCTCTTATTGAAAATGGACAAATTGCAACACAGTACGTCGATAACAACGGAAAAGCTACTATGCATATCGATTACAACCCCAACGGTTCTACTCTTGCAATCGAGGGTATAACCTCCCCCGATGGTCGTATTCTTGGTAAAATGGGACATACTGAAAGATGGAATCCCTCGCTTTACAAGAACGTTCCCGGTGAGTACGATATGAAGCTCTTCACGTCGGCTGCAAAATATTTCAAATAATTCATCTAAGAAACAATTTTATTCTAAAACTTCTTCTTGTGATTATAGCACAAGAAGAAGTTTTTTATAACAAAAGCATAATAAATTGACAATTGTATTTGCCGATATGTTTATAATATCTGTTGAAAAGACATCTCGGTTATGCTATAATATCTGCGGTTAATAAAAACCGAGCGACAGAGGGTACTTTACAGTTTAAACCGGAATCGGGTGCAATTCCCGAACGAGACCGTCACCGTGAATGATTGCTCAAGTCATCATACGGATACCGCAATCCGACGCCATTGGGAAACTGAGAAGGCATGATGATAATACTAATAGTATAGCAGCACAAGTCGGGATACCTGCCCTGCATCAGCATTACAGCCGCGAGCTCCGGCGTTCCATCGGATTAATGCAGAGTCGCAATAAAATCATTTCAAAGGAGATTTTACAATGAAAAAAAATCAAAGCAGCTTTCTGAAAATCTCCGCGCTCATCATGCTTATTGCGGTTATAGCAACGACATTCATCTCTTGTGAACAAAAAGATGATGTTCAGGGTGCGGAAATAACAATCACGGTAGATGTTACCAAAAAATCAGGAGAGACAATAACGCACGAGATAAAAACTACCGCAACAAATCTCGGAAGCGCACTTGTTGAATCGGGTATAGTCGAAGACAATCAAGATGATTATGGACTATACATTCTTACAGTAAACGGAGAAACAGCGGATTATTCCGTCGACGGCTCATATTGGGCAATATCAAAAAACGGAGAGTATCTCATGACGGGAGCATCTCAAACTGATATAGCTGATGGAGAGCATTACGAATTGGTTTACACTGTATATTCAGAATGATAAAGCACGACAGCATAAAAAACATGATAGTCTTTGCGATGCTTGGAGCACTGCTCTTTGCATCCAAAATTGTTTTCGAGGTATTTCCAAACATTCATCCTGTTGCAATGCTTATTATGGTAATAACGGTTGTTTACAGAGCTAAAGCACTTATTTCCATATATATATATGTATTGCTTCTCGGTGCTTTCTATGGATTTGCTCAGTGGTGGTATCCATACCTGTATATTTGGACTGTATTATGGGGATTTACAATGCTTATTCCACGTAATATTCCAAAAAAATTTTCCGTCATACTATATCCGATAGTTTGCGGACTGTTCGGTATTTCTTTCGGGATACTGTATGCTCCGGTGCAGGCACTTATGTTCAATTATGATTTTCCCACTACAATAAAGTGGGTTATATCAGGTTTACCATTTGATTTACTTCACGCCGCAGGGAATTTTGCGATGGGATTTCTTGTATACCCGCTCTCGTCAGTAGTAAAAAAAATAAAATAAAAGCTGATGACACAGATAAATTCTTGAAATCAGAACATTTTAAACTTGATACAATTCTTCAACGATATGTCGTTATTTTCAAAAATATAGAAATAGGCTGCCACACTGACATTTTGTGGCAGCCTATTTTTTTCAAGTAGCTATACCTGAGAACTGATTTTGATAAAGGTTATAATAAACTCCTTTCAATTCAAGAAGCTCATCGTGGTTTCCGCATTCCATTACCGAACCGTCTTTCATAACAATTATCATGTCAGCATCGCGGATTGTAGAAAGTCTGTGTGCTATAATCAGACTCGTTCTGTTTTTCATCAATGCAACCATTGCTTGCTGAATATGCATTTCTGTTCTTGTGTCTACCGAGGAGGTAGCCTCATCAAGAATCAATATTTTAGGGTCTGCAAGGACCGCTCTTGCAATTGACAATAGCTGTCTCTGACCTTGGCTTAAGTTGCTGCCACCTTCGGAAAGAATGGTATTATAGGACTCAGGAAGCATTTCAATAAAATCCCGCGACTCGGCCATATCGGCGGCATGTATTACTTCGTCATCTGTTGTATTGAGCTTCCCGTACCGAATATTGTTTCCTATTGTATCATGGAATAACACCGTATCCTGAAGCACAATGGCTATGGCGCTTCTCAAAACCTTTTTGGGTATGTCGTTGATGTTTATTCCGTCAATTTTTATTTCGCCCGAATTCACATCATAGAAGCGTGTGAGCAAATTTACGACAGTTGTTTTTCCGGAGCCTGTCGCTCCCACAAGTGCTATCTTTTGCCCTTTTTCTACATTAAGGTTAAAATTATGAAGTACCTGTTTTCCTTCAACATATGAGAAATTGACATTTTTAAATTCAATGTTCCCCTCTATATCTTCAACTTTAATTTTTGATTTACCCTTATCAATCTCGTTTGGTGTTTCAAGAATAGTGAATACCCTCTCCGCCCCCGCAACAGCTGTAAGAATACTTGCATATTGGTTTGAAATCTGATTGATAGGCTGAGACAGTTGTCTTGAGTATTGCAGAATAGACTGAATATCACCTACCGAAATAGCACCGATACTTGAAAAATACACGCTGAAGCACGCAACTATGAGATAATTAAGATTATTGATAATATTCATGGCAGGTCCCATAATCCCACCCCAAATATTTGCTTTTATACTGCACTTTCTGAATTCTTCACTTATTTCGGCAAATTCGCGACAGGCATCCTCTTCCTTTCCGTAAGCTATAACTGTTTTAAAGCCTGTCACCATTTCCTCTACCTGAGTATTCATTTCCCCGAGCAAAATTTGTTTTTTGACAAAATATTTTCTCATGAACTTAGAGAGTGTCATTGAAACAAATACCGTAAGAGGAATAGTAACAAGCGAAATCAGTGCCATCCTCCAATCATATTTTACAAGCATTACAAATGCACCGAGCAGAGTCAGAACTGCCGAAATCAAAGATGTTATTGATGTAGATATTGTAGCCGAAATATTATCCACATCGTTTGTCATTCTGCTCATTATATCCCCGTGTGCATGCGTATCTGTATATCCAATTGAAAGATACGTTATTTTGTTAAACAAATCCCTACGCATATTGTACACGGTGGTTTGAGATATTTTAGCAGAAGCAATTCCTTGTACAATCTGAATAAAAGCACTTACGAGATATACTATTCCCATCAAAACGAGGGTTTTAATAAGTGAATCATAATCAACACTGAGTTTTGCTCCGTTAATGGTTATCGCGTCAATCGCCTTTCCTTGAAGACTTGGTCCTGCAAGGTTTAAAAGAGTTGTGATAATTGTGGTTACCATTATCATCATGACAAGGTATTTGCTTTTACCTATATATTTTATAAGCTTAACCACAGTCTGTTTTGCATTCTTCGGTTTTTCGCGTATCATCGGACCGTGACGTCCGCCTCCGCTCTGATTATTCTTTTTCATCATGCTTCGGAGCTCATCAGCCGTCGGCTCTCTGTCACGCTCTGATTTGCTGTTTTTTATTCCGTCATGCGAATCTATATGCGGAATTTTCGGAGTTTTGTTAAACTTATCGGCCATCTGTTTCACCTCCGTTAAGCATTTGTGAATTATATATATCCCTATATGTTTCACTGCTTTTCATCAGATTTTCATGATTGTCAAATGCCGTAATTTTTCCGTTTTCAATAACAGCAATCCTATCTGCGTGCATAACGCTTGCTATTCGCTGAGCTATCATGATAACCGTTGTATCGGATAATTCACGAAGCAGTCCTTCTCTCAGCTTTGATTCGGTAGTAAGGTCAAGTGCAGACGTACTGTCATCAAATATTATTATTTCGGGATTTCTGAGAACTGCACGGGAAATTGCTATTCGCTGCTTTTGTCCACCCGACAAAGAAGCTCCTTTTTCAGCTACATACGACGAGTAACCATCTCCCATTTTTGAAATAAACTCATCAGCTTGGGCGATTTTAGCTGCGCTTACTATCTCTTCCGAAGTAGCATCCTTCTTGCCCCAGCGAATATTGTCATCTATACCACCGGAGAACAGCTCACTTTTTTGGAGGACAAAGCCTATTTTAGAACGAAGAGCATGCAAATTCCAATCTTTGACGTCAACTCCGTCAACATAAACGGTTCCCTCAATCGCATCGTAAAAGCGAGGTATCAAGTTGACAAGTGATGATTTACCTGAGCCGGTAGCACCGATTATGGCAATAGTTTCTCCTTCTTTAATTTCAAGTGAGATATTATCAATAACGTTTCTGCCAATAGCTTCGGGATACTTGAAAGAAACATTTTCAAAACGTACAGTCCCCTTTTCCTTCGAATCAACTACCGTTCCGCCTGATATAACAGTATCGGTTTCAAGGACCTCTCGCACGCGCACAGCACATGCTTGACCGCGTGCAATCTGCTGAAATAACATTGACATCATCATGATTGACATAAGTATTTGCGTAACATACTGAACGGCAGCCATAATGTCACCAACATTGATTTTTGAAGCTTCAACCCTTATTCCGCCTATATAAATAATTGCAATAATTGCTGCGTTTACAACTATACTCATAAGTGGGAATATTACAGACATAAGTATTGATACTGTAAGATTTATTTTTTGATAATCTCTGTTTGCGGCATCGAATCTTTCAATCTCATACGGTTCGCGAGTATAAGCTTTTATAACTCTTGCACCGGTAACATTCTCCTGAACAACAGAATTTACTTTATCAAGCTTGGTCTGTACAACCGAAAACAAAGGTGTTGCCTTGAATATCATAAAAAGAACGATCGCTATTATAAGAGGAAGTGCTATTGCAACAACATAGCCAAACGATACGTCAAGGGAGAGACACATATAAAGCCCGCCCACAAAAAACATAGGCGCGCGCGGCATCATTCTCAGCATCATTTGAATAAGCTCTTGGACTGTTGTTATATCGTTTGTAAGTCTTGTTACAAGTGAGCCTGTTGTAAATTTATCTGTTTGTTCGAGTGAAAGCGACATTACTTTTTTGAAAGAGTCGATTCGAATATCGTTTCCGAACCCCTGTGAAGCTTTACTTGCGGTATAACAGCACATAAGTCCCATAAAGCCGCCGATCGCAACAAGCATAAGCATTTGCATACTTGTTCTGAATATTGTATTCATTATGTACTCAATATCCGTGTGCTCCACAGCTGTATCGACAATGGAAGCCATAAGCTTCGGAAGCATCAAGTCAACCGCAACCTCTCCAATCATAAACAACGGAGATATCACTGCGAAAAACCAATACTTCTTAAGATATGATCTGAGCTTTACTTTTTTCAATATATGTCACCCTCATCTTTTCCTTCATTCAAAATATTCATTTTGATTTTATTGAGAATCTTTACAAGAATCTCTGTTTCTGCGGGAGTCAAATCGGAAACGATAAGTGCCTCTTCTTCTTGAATACATTTTTTTATATGATTATCAGTTTCGCGCCCTTTTTCGGTGAGGAATACTCGGGTGGAGCGAAGATCGTATTCATCGGGCTTTCTGAAAACATATCCTTCTTTTTCAAGCTTTTGAAGAGCAACGCTTATTGTAGGAGCTTTTAAATGCGTGGCAGTAGAGAGGTCAAGCTGTGTTCTTCCGTCTTTTCGCGAAAGTTCAAGCATAATAAGTCTTCCCGATTTCTGAATTATCGGTTTTTCCATACCTTTTTCTCTGATTTTTTCACCAACCAGCCGTGATACTTCGTTAATAAGCATCATCGGGGATTTTCGACAGTCTATTTGTTTTTCCACAGGCTCCGGTGCAGTGCCGTTTACTTTTAAATTCATTTTAAATCCCTCAAATTA
>JAZODB010000188.1:0-1939 GCA_045596785.1 Eubacteriales bacterium | reverse complement strand
TCGGCAGTTGATGTTGGAACTACTTTCCATGCATACAATCTCTGAGATGATTATAAGACATCAATGCCATTCAAAGCGACTGATACAGAAGTGGCGTATATCTTTCGGAACATTATCATGTGTGTACGGTTTCGGAGGTTTAATTTAAGTAATTTATAAAAATTTATGGAAGGTACAGAATATGAGATGTCCGGCTTGTTCATCATCAAAAAGTAAAGTAATAGATTCGCGTCCAGTTGAAGAGAACAACAGCATAAGGCGTCGACGCGAATGTATTGAGTGTCAAACTCGTTTCACAACGTATGAAATTGTTGACACACTGAATCCGATAGTTATAAAAAAAGACGGTACCCGTGAGTTGTTTGATAAAAACAAGCTTCTTTCAGGCTTGCTTAAAGCATGTCAAAAAAGACCTGTTGATGCAAAAACAGTTGCAGATGAAATTGAGGCTTCAATACAGAGCACGATGAAGTCCGAGATTACCTCTCAGCGCATAGGGGAGCTTGCAATGGAGAAACTGAAGATGCTTGACGGTGTAGCGTACGTGCGGTACGCCTCTGTGCATCGTGAGTTTAAAGATGTCGATAATTTTGTGCGTGAGATAACAGAGCTTAAAAATGAGTGATATTTTTTGACGGACAATTGAAAATAAAAAAGCTGAATGTTTATAAAACTTTGGGCGATTTGAGTGAATTGAAAAATAAATATCAACTTGAAAGCATAGGGGCAACATCGGTCATGCCCACAGTCGAACGCCCGGTGAGGGAGAAAGTGCGTGGAATCATCCTTTTTCTGCATCAAAAAAAGGCATGGAGCCTCATTTTGCGTATATGGCGAGTTGTCGATAGCCTTTCCGAAAGATGCAGGGGGACCGATTTTACTTCCTGCGTGCAGTGCGGGGTGGGTGTCTGACACAGTCGTTTTTATTCCGAAAAATTCGATATGCGGAATACAGACGGCATGAATAATGAATTGAAAGCACCTAAAATTTATATTTTTTTAAAATAAGTTAAGGTCTGAGTTTTTAAGCTCAGACCTTTTTTCTGTTTTTAATAATTTTCCGCGCAAATTTCGAAATAGCTTTGAGGATGAGCGCATGTGGGGCAGACTTCGGGAGCTTCTGTTCCTACGATTATGTGACCGCAGTTGCGGCATTCCCAAACCTTAACCTCGCTCTTTGCGAATACTTCGGAAAGTTCAATGTTTTTAAGAAGAGCACGATATCGTTCCTCGTGATGTTTCTCGATGGCGGCTACAAGTCTAAACTTTTTAGCAAGCTCGTGAAAACCTTCTTCATCGGCGGTTTTTGCGAATCCGTCATACATGTCGGTCCATTCGTAATTTTCTCCGTCTGCCGCGGCAGTGAGATTTTCGGCTGTATTGCCGATTCCCGACAACTCCTTGAGCCACATTTTTGCGTGCTCTTTTTCGTTGTCAGCTGTTTTAAGAAAGAGTGCGGCAATTTGTTCATAACCCTCTTTTTTTGCAACCGATGAGAAATATGTATATTTATTTCTCGCCTGTGATTCTCCCGCAAAAGCGGCTTCAAGATTTTTTTCTGTCTGTGTTCCTGAATATTTGCTCATTTTTTCCTCCAATTATTTGTTTTTATAAAATTAAAAAATTATTTTGTTTTTTGATTAAACGTATCAGGTTGTTTATATTTGTTGTTTTTTTAATCGGCGGGCTAATAATCACATTATCCCAACAACACATCGGTTACGAGCATAAGGCAGAAACCGAGGAGAAGTGAATATGTAGCACCTCTTTCAGAACCGTGGGCGTGAGTTTCGGGTATCATTTCGTCGCTTATGACGTAAAGCATCGTGCCGCCCGCAAACGCAAGCGCGAAGGGAAGAATTGCCGAAGCAATGCTTACCGCGAAATATCCTATAAGTGTGCCGACAACCTCAATAAGCCCCGTCATAACCGCGATTAT
>JAZODB010000187.1:0-6577 GCA_045596785.1 Eubacteriales bacterium | reverse complement strand
ATAGTTTATGAAGCAAATAACAAAATATATCTTGCCTGTTCTGTGTATTTCACTCGCATTTGCACTTTTCTCCTGCGACGAAAAAAAAGTTCTCGAAAGCTCCAAGGAAGACAAAGTGACAGTAAAGCAAATCGGAGATTTTGAAGTTCCTCTCGAAATCTACCGTTACGTCGCACTTAATTACAAAGCCGATTATGAATACGGCGCCTCGTCAGACATTTGGCTCGGAGAATCCGGAAGCACGCTGTTAAATGAAATAAATGCCGACATTGACGAAACTCTTCTAAAAATGTATACTACGTTGTATGTATGCGATAAATACGGTATTCACCCGGATGACAGCTTTATTGTCGATTCCCTCGAAATTAAGATGGAAAATATCTACGAATCATACAATTATGATTATGAAATGTACAATAATGAAATAGCGGCACACAATATGAATGATTCGGTATATCGATTCATTACAAGAAACGATATTCTCTCCGAAGAGCTTCTTGCAAAAATGATTGAAAGTGGCGAAATACCGGGAGATACCGAAACAATTCGTAAAATAATCGAAAGTGATGAATGTGTTCGCGTAAAACAAATTCTAATCAGTGCCGACAACGGAAAAACCGATGCGGAAAATTTGAAATTTGCCGAAGAACTTCTCGAAAAATTAAAGAATGGCGAGGACTTTGATTCACTCGTACAAAAATACGGCGAAGATTTATATATGTTCAACAATGATGACGGATATTACGTTACTCGCGGAAATCTTCACACCGATTTTGAAACAGCCGCATTTTCTCTTGCGGTAGAGGAAATCAGCGATATTGTCAAAACCGATGCCGGATACAGCATTATAAAACGATATGACAAAGAAGAAAGCTATATTGACAAAAATTCAGACAAACTCATATCGGACTGTATATCGGGACTTTACAATATTTCACTCGAAAAATACAGCAAAAACTTGACTGTCGAGGACACAGATAACTTAGCAAGATATTCGATTTTTAATCTTAAAAAATAAATCAAAAGACGGTAAAAAACATTGAGATATTATGGAAGAAATCGCCCCGGAGGCGGAAAAGCAAAAAAAATAATCGGAAGAATTATTTTTGTTATATCAGCGGCTTTAATTATTACAGCCCTTGCGGCTTTAATCGGAAATTATCTTCTCTCAAAAATAAATGCACTTGAAAACGCCGAAAATGATATATACCACGCCGGAAATCAGGTTTGGCGAGAAGAAAATGAAGATGAACATTCAAATTATTCACCCGAATCTGTATTTGCCGCGGGAATCGACATAACATTGTACGAAAATGAAGACGAGCTTGTTTTGGCAATCAATGAGCTGTCAAAATATTATGACACGTTAAATATAAAAGTTACGGACTCCGACGGAAAATTTGTATACACCTCTCCTGCCCTGTGCACACTGACACGTACTCCGGAAATTTCAGAAAACGAAAATTATGCGCTTCTATCTTCGGCAATTACTGCCGCTTCCGTTGTTGGGATGAGGGTATGTGTTATTATGACTCCGTCTGATTTTCAAATGCAATCATCCCCGGCAGCTATTCTTGACGCCACAGTAGCAACAGAGCTCTCATCTATGGGAGTTGACGAAATTCTCCTGCTCCCGGGATTTGATACTCAGTCATCGATAGAATATAGTTTGGCAAATAAATTACGTATATATCTGTCCGAGCTTTCTGGGCTACTCGGAGATACGTGCAAGGTAGGAATTGCATTAAGCGCGGATTCCTACTTAAATGTATCAAACGCAAAGCAGCTTCAAATGATAGCCTCTTGCGTATCTTTCCTTGCAATTGAATTTTCGGACTCGGAAACAAGTTCGCAAACGGAAAGATATACTGAAATATCCGATAAGCTTTCCTCACTTCGGGGAAGCTTCAGCGTTTACAACATGAGGGTACTTTTGAGGTCCGTGGATTCCGTTTTGCTTTCTGCCGAATACTCAGCGTGCATTGACAGTAATGTGAATAATATCAGTTTCATTCCAAGCATCACGCCGGATAAGCTTTCGTACAACGGCGAGCAGCAAAAAGACACGGAGTCACAAGATGAAACAAGTGCCGACCAGTCGCTTGATGCCGACGAAAAAAACAACACCAATCCATATTCAGAAGTACCGCAATTTTCAACCGAATCGGAATCACAGGATGACTTGGGCGAAAACAGTGATAACCATTCTTGGTATTAGGAGATGTCATGAGTGATTTGCCGAGTCTTATTTTTTCAACCGAGGCAAAATTGAAAAGCGAACGTCTTGTGTTTCTGAATATGCCTCAATTCAACAGTCTGAGTGAGCTTGAATCCGCATTCTTTTCTTCAATTACAAAAAATGAATTAAAATGCTTTATTGAATATTGCTCCCGTTCTCTTTCCGACATTAAGCCCGACATGGATTTCAAAATATACCGTCTAATAAACTTCTTCCCTTATAGATTCGCTTTTTGCGAAAAATGCTTCATTGATAATACAACACTTAACATACTGTTCCTCTCGGAAAATATCGTGGATTTTCACTCTCTCATGCTGCCCACCCATTATAATTTCCGTGATACCACAAGTCGATTGGTTTATGAACTTCTATGCATAAAGAAACATCGATTCAACGATTCTTTTACTCCCGAAGCCTTTATTGTTTTCAATCACCTGCCCGACTATGCCGCATCTCTTTCAGACGCCAAACGAGCCTCGGTTTACTGTGACCTCGACAAGCTTGTTCGCGGCATATGTCAATCATTCACAGAAAACAATTGCTATTCTGATATAAAATTTGAGTATAAACAAGTGATAAGGAAAAGACCGTGTATAGTAGAGCTTCCGCCGATACCGTTTGTTTATATTTTAATATCTGTTTTTTTAATTCTGTACGGACTGTCAGATGACAGAACTATATTTTTGGAGGTATGCAATTTTGCATATGCCGGTGAACTGACGGTTTCTGTTACAACATCGCTGCTTGAAAAAATCCCATCGGAATGTGGGAGCTTGTCGGATGTTGTAAAAAACTTTCCGTCATTTCATACATTAGCGAGCTTTGCCACTTTAATCTCATACATATCCGATTTAATAATATCTCCGGTGTCGGATAGCGTATCCAAACAGCTCAAAATAATAATTGGCGTTGGGTTTGACTATCAATCGGAGCCTGATTTTAAATACAGCGACCCGTACTCTAATGTGGAAAAGCTAACAAAACAAGCTTTGGATTTGTTTGGAATATTATAATAAAAAACGCACAAAATTGATGAAAAATCACCGTTTCATCAGCTTTGTGCGGTGTTTTATTGATATGTTTCCTTTAAAGCGGCTTTTAAACGCCGCACACTTACCTCGCTATCAGTAAAAGTCCGAGAATCATTACCTCAATTCCTATTCCTTTCGATGCCACAACAAGCATAACAAGAATTATTATTAGCTCCTCTGCACCTATTTTACCTCGAATACTTTCGAACAATTGCTCTAAAGTGCGGCTATCATTATGCAGAACGCTTTTTTCTTCATTATCCTCCTTTTCGCTCTCAATTATTGGCTCACCTACGTCATATAAAGCACCATCATTTTCTTCCATGCGCTCCTTGTAATCTATACCCGAATAATTGTCATTGCTGTTTTTTCTTCTCGGAAGACTCGAAATATCCGTCTCCGCTTCGTGTACCTTTGTATTGTTTTCGACAAATGCAATACCGTCGTAACCCGGCGGCGGAGTATACCTGATTTTTTCGTGCCCTTTTCGTCCGAAATCACGTGTGTAAATTTTACTCACCACCTTTTACAGTCGGTTTATTAAAGCTTTCAAGTCCCTGAAGTGCACCAACCACATCTGTAATCTGCATTACGGAAACACATCGGTCAATTATTTCACATCTGCTGTCGCTGAGATACGGCCTTAACGCATAAAGCAATTTTTCCGCTTTTGATTTATCATATTTATTCAGATGAAGATTATTTGCCATACTCTTAATCTGCTCTGTTTTACCGCTGTCTTTATCCGAACTCGCCTTTTTATCGCCGCCGAATATTGACGAAACCATGCTCATTACCTCAGGGAGCTTGCTCATCATTTCTTTTGACATATCACCGGGACTGTTTTTTTCGGACTCACCCTTTATCTCACTTACCATTCCGGCAAATTCGGGATTTTGTATTATTTTTTCAATTATAGACGAAATTTCTTCATTTGTATTCATATCAGCCTCCGTTTTTATATATATCCGCAAGATACATTACTCTGTCGATATCGTCATCCGTTACCTCTTTAAGTATTGCTCGTACCTTTTTTATTGATTTTGGATCAAGCTGCTTACCGCTAACATTAACTCCTGCACTTGTCAGTACCAATTTAAGCATTGCCCACAAGCGCTCGTCAGGCATTTCAAGCATCTTTTCAATATTATTTTTGTTTATCATAAACCCCTCCGATAGTATCTTCATTCACATTATATTAAAGTAACGGATATTTGTTACAGAATTGAGGTTTAATTTGAAAATCCTTGTTTTTTCAGACTCTCACGGAACAACTGCAAATATGAAAAAAGCCATCGACGAGCACTTAAAATATGGTGCAATTGACCGTATTTTCTATCTCGGTGACGGCATACAAAATATTATATCGCTGTCAGAAGAATATACCGCGATTCAATTTGACTATGTTCTCGGAAATTGCGATTCGGCTGCCTATCATGCACATATTCCGTATGAAAAAATCGTAGCTGTCGAACGTGTGAAATTTATTCTGACTCATGGGCATAATCACGACATAAAATCAGACTACACATATGCCGCAAATTATGCAATCGCGAAAAACGCCGATGTTCTCCTGTTCGGACACACCCATCGCGCCGAGGACATAACAATAGAGGGAACTCGCGGAGGTCATGTTCGCATGATAAATCCCGGTTCATGCGGAAATACTTACCTTGCTTCATATGCAACAATTTATGTAGAAGAAAGAGAAATAATCTGCGGTTTTGGTAATTTCAAATGAAATAACGATTCTTATTCCCCCGTAAAGCAAACAGTCAGCCGCGTTTAAATGTAAACGCGGCTGACTGTTTTATTCTTATAAAGAAAACGGATTATGCCCATGACATTGTTGACGGCTTCGGATCATGCATTATAGCTTCTTTGAGTACGCCTATTGCCTTGGAAAGTCCCTCGTCTACCGTCATCAGACTATCCTCATGCTCAATAGAGAGCACTCCGTCATATCCGACAAGACGAAGATTGTCAACGATATCCTTCCACCACAACACATCATGACCATAGCCAAGTGCTCTGAACACCCACGCGCGATTAATCTCATCGCCATAATGCTTGGTATCAAGAACACCGATTCTCGCTGTGTTGATTTTATCGATTTTCGTATCTTTCGCGTGAACATGATAAATCGCATCACCGAGCATACGAATAGCCGAAGCCGGCTCCATTCCCTGCCACACGAGATGGGATGGGTCAAAATTCGCACCGATTGTGGGACCTACGGCAGTCCTCAGTTTGAGAAGAGACTCTGTATTGTAGCAGCAGAATCCCGGGTGAAGCTCAAGGGCAATCTTATTGACGCCGTGCGCATTTGCAAAAGCACATGCCTCTTTCCAATAAGGAATCAAAACATCATTCCACTGGTATTCAAGCACGGCAAGAAAATCCTCGGGCCACGGGCAGGTTACCCAGTTCGGATATTTAGCACCGGGGTGGTCTCCCGGACAGCCCGAGAACGTAATTATCGTATCAACTCCTGCTTTTTCAGCAAGAAGAACAGCGTTTCTGAAATCATGGTCAAACTTTTCGGCAACAGCGTGATCGGGATGAACGGCGTTTCCATGACATGACAAAGCCGCAAGCTCTATCCCGTGCTTTTTGAATGTGTTCATCCATTCTTTAAATGCATCATCGTTGTTAAGAAGAACTTCGGGGTCGGCGTGGTCTTTTCCGGGGTAACCACCGCATCCGATTTCAACCGCCTCTACGCCTTGACTTGCTAAAATTGCAAGAGCCTCATCAAGTGTTTTTTTTGCGTATAGATTTGCAAGTACACAAAGTTTCATATATATTTTCCTTTCATATTTTCGCATATTGAGAAAAGGAAAACCTTTTAAAGCTTTCCTTTCCCCAATAATATGCTTTGTTTTATTAGAATCTGTAAATATCTCCGGTCTTAGAGGAGGTATAAATACCTTCAAGTATTCTGGTTACGCAGTATGCCTGCTCAGGAAGAACTGTGGGGTTCTTCTTTTCGCGGATAGCATTGTACCACTGTGCCTGCTCCTTCGCAGCGGGATCATTGTCATTGATTCCGTCATAGAATGCAACTCCACCCATTCCAAAGCTCGGTCTTAACACGTACTGTCTGTTCTGCTGAATACCGTTGATACGGACACCATCGTACATATCGGCACCCGCCTTTGTTCCGCATATCATTGTCATAGCCTCACGTATCTCGAGAGTGTTAAGTGCCCATGATGAGTCAAGGCTTATCGTAGCTCCGTTTTCCATAACAACAAAACCAAACGCAGAATCCTCTACAAGTCGGAGGCCAAGCGGTCTTAGGAAG
>JAZODB010000186.1:0-3439 GCA_045596785.1 Eubacteriales bacterium | reverse complement strand
TCTTATTTGCTCTTTGACCGCACAATTTTTCGCGGCAAAAGCGGCTGTCGGATGCACAAGTCGTCTAAGACATGCATTGTTTGAACATATCGGAAAGCTGTCATTTTCCGATATTGACAGAATCGGAATTTCCACGCTTATCACAAGGCTTACGGGAGACCTTAATCAGATACAGAACGGTGTGAATCTCTCGTTAAGACTGTTGCTGCGTTCTCCGTTTGTGGTTTTCGGAGCGATGATTATGGCATTTTTTATAGATGCGAAATCAGCTCTTGTATTTCTTTTTGTAATAGCAGTACTTTCTGCCGTGGTTTTCGGGATTATGCTCGGTTCCGTTCCCGCTTATAAAAAAGTTCAGGGGAAATTGGATTTGATTACGGGTACAACAAGAGAAAATCTTACGGGAGCGAGGGTGATTCGTGCGTTTGGAATGGAGGACAGTGAACGACTCAAATTCGGAGAGTACAATAAAGCGCTGAAAAAGAGCCAACAGTTTGCCGGTATGATTTCCGCTTTTATGAATCCGATAACACTTGTTATATTGAATTTGGGAATCGCTGCTCTTCTGAACGTCGGTGCTTTTGAGGTTGCTTCGGGCGAGCTGTCCACAGGCGAGGTTGTAGCACTTTACAACTACATGACGCAGATACTTGTGGAGCTTATAAAATTCGCTAATTTGATAATTACCATAACAAAATCAGTTTCATGTATGAAACGTGTCGATGAAGTTCTCGAAACAACCCCCGGAATGATTTTTACTGATATATCACCTGCCGAGAAGGTCAAAAAATATGCGGTTGAGTTCCGTTCGGTAGTGCTTAAATACAGCGACGGAGGGGATGCCGCACTTGACGATATTTCTTTTAAAATAGAGCGTGGACAAACTGTCGGTATAATTGGCGGCACGGGATGCGGAAAAACATCACTTGTAAATCTGATTTTGAGATTTTACGACGCAACAGAGGGTGAAGTTCTTGTTGACGGAGTAAATGTAAAAGATTATCCCGCTCAAGAACTGAGAGGTAAAATCGGATATGTGCTTCAAAAAGCAGTACTGTTCAAGGGTTCTCTCAGAAAAAACCTGACATACGGAAAGCGTAATGCTTCAGATGAGGAGATTGATGCGGCAGTCAGAGTGGCACAGGCGTCTGATGTTGTGGAATCAAAGTCCGACGGCTTATCATCCGAGGTAGAGCAGAACGGACGTAATTTTTCGGGTGGTCAACGTCAGCGCCTCACAATAGCGAGGGCACTCGTCAAACGTCCCGAAATACTCATTCTTGATGACAGCGCATCCGCACTTGACTTTGCAACGGATGCTGCGCTCAGGCATGCAATCAAAAATCTGGAATATAATCCCACGACTCTTATAATATCTCAGCGTACTTCACCAATAATGCACGCTGATATGATAATTGTTCTTGATGACGGTCAGATTGTCGGAATCGGCACTCATGAAGAGCTTCTCGAAAACTGCGGTGTTTATAAAGAAATATATGATTCGCAGTACAAGAAGGAGGCGTAAATGTGAAAACTGATAAAAACGTATTATTCAAAAAGAAAACATGGAAACGGCTTTTGCAATATCTGAAAAAGTATATCCCATTACTTGCAGCTACAATAATTCTTGCCGCTGTCACGGTTGTTTTTTCGCTGTATATACCTATACTGTGCGGCAGAGCTATCGACGTTATGATATCGGAAGGAAATGTTAATTTTGATATCGTTGCGGAGAATTTAATAAAAATCGCGGTGTATGCGTCTCTTTGCGGTATTCTGCAATGGCTGATGAATAACATAAACAATCGCATAACCTTTTCGGTAATCTGCGATGTGCGGCGTGACGCATTTGATAACATCACGCATTTGCCGCTGTCATATATTGATTCACATCCTCACGGCGGAATCGTAAGCCGCGTGATTTCCGACGTTGACCAATTTGCTGACGGACTTCTTCTCGGATTTACACAGTTTTTCACGGGAATTACGACTATTTTGTGCACTTTGATTTTCATGCTGATGATACATCCTGCAATTACTCTTGTGGTTGTGGCACTTACCCCGATATCTTTGTTTGTTGCTTCATTTATAGCCAAAAAAACATATTCTATGTTTAAATCACAGTCGGAAACAAGAGGGGATTTAACTTCAATCATTAATGAAGCGATAAGCGCACAGGAAGTAATCAGAGCATTTTCACATGAAGATGAAACTTTAGCTGAATTTGATGAAATAAATAACAAGCTTGAAAAAATTTCTCTGCGCACAATTTTCTTCTCTTCCATTACAAATCCATCGACGAGATTCATAAATAATATAGTGTATGCGGCAGTTGCACTTGCAGGTGCTTTTGCGGCAGTATCGGGAAGCATGACAGTTGGAGGACTGACAAGCTTTCTCGCATACGCAAATCAATATACTAAACCTTTCAATGAAATTTCGGGAGTTGTGACGGAGCTGCAAAATGCTTTTGCATGTGCCGAAAGAATATTTGATTTGATAGACGAGCCGCCGTATGCCGCAGACGTGTATAATGCCGAGACTTTAGATGATGTTCGAGGGAACGTCTCATTTACAGATGTTGATTTTTCATATGTTCCGGAGCGTGAACTTATAAAAAATATGAATTTGCATGTAAATCCGGGCGAGCGAGTGGCAATTGTCGGTCCTACCGGCTGCGGAAAAACCACAATAATCAATCTGCTTATGAGGTTTTACGACGTTGATTCCGGCGCAATAACAATTGACGGTAAAAATATCCGAGATATAAAGCGCTGCTCTCTTCACAGGACTTACGGCATGGTACTTCAGGATACATGGATAATGCACGGTACCGTGCGGGATAACATTAAAATGGGGCGTAACGCTTCTGATGAGGAGGTAATTGCCGCAGCGAAAGCGGCACATGCGCATAGCTTTATCAGGCGACTTCCGAAAGGATATGATACTGAGATAAGCGATGACGTAGGGACTATGTCAGCGGGGCAGAGACAGCTTTTGTGCATAGCGAGAGTTATGCTTAAAATTCCTCCGATATTGATTCTTGATGAGGCAACATCATCTATTGACACGAGAACTGAAATGAAGATACAGCACGCTTTCTCGTCTCTTATGAACGGTCGAACGAGCTTTATAGTGGCTCACAGACTTTCTACAATTCGTGAGGCTGACATAATACTTGTTATGAAGGATGGGCGCATAATTGAAAGCGGAAAACATAGTGCTTTGATAACGGCAGACGGATTTTACTCTAAGCTTTGGCAAAGTCAGTTCGAGGTTTAAGATAAAGGGGTTGTCGCAAATCAATAAAAGTTTCGCTCGGCGAGAGGAACTCTCGCGGCCTTTTCAAAGGCTCGTGGGGTCTCGGGGTAAAACCCCGAGTCGAGCTTCGCAAAGCTCGAAAAGCCCGGGGAGACGGGAAAAGTTCCTCTTTTTGCTT
>JAZODB010000185.1:0-5203 GCA_045596785.1 Eubacteriales bacterium | reverse complement strand
GCATAAACTGTGATAACAACAGGAATGATAAGACCGATGTCGTTCTTAGTTCTTTCGTTGAATTCCTTTGTGAAGTTAGGAATAGCAACACCATATGCACCAAGTGCGGGACCAACAGGCGGCTGAGGTGTAGCTTTGCCTGCGGGAAGCTGCAGCTTGATATAGCCAACAATTTTCTTTGCCATAACAATTTTCCTCCATACGTGGTTTATGACGGGAGACTTCGAAAAAATTAATCCCCCTCCCACTTTTTAGCGCAAAAAGCGGTTTGCGCTATACCGTTGCGGTGATTTCAGGCTCATCGCTTCGATAAATTAATCGGAAGCCTTCTCGATATATTTTTTATCGAGATTAACCGGTATGTCGCGTCCGACTGTCGGTACCACAACAGTAGCCTCTCCGGTTGAGGAGTCATACTCTGTAAGCGTACCTGTGTAACCACGGAAAACTCCGTCAATAATGTTGACTTTGTCTCCGATTTTGAACGAAGAAGCAGTTGTTACCTGCGGCTCATCCTTAATTATTGCTGCGGTTTCTTCCTCGGAAAGAGGAACGGGCTTTGATCCCGGTCCCACAAATCCGGTAACTCCGCGGATATTACGGACAACATGCCAGGTTTCATCGGTCATGACCATTTTTATCAGAACGTATGCCGGAAAAACTTTATTTTCGACTTCGCGTTCTTTTCCTCCATCGGATTCAACGACGATTTCGGTCGGAATTCTGATGTCGGCAATAAGATCGCCGAGCCCTCTGTTCTCGACTATCTTTTCGAGGTTTGCCTTAACTTTGTTTTCATAGCCTGAGTAGGTATGTGCAACATACCACCGCAAGCCTTCATTCATTTCGTTGATATCGCTCATTATACTATATCCTCCAAAAAGCGGTCGTCATTATTCCGCAGAGCGCGGACACTCATTTCAAAGAAGACGGCTGAGTCCGACGATTGCGCTTGAGAAACAGTAGTCGAGTATACCGAGAACAGCACTGAAAATTATAACGCATACAAGCACTATAACGCTGTTCGAACGAACTGATTTCCAATTTGCCCAGGAAATTTTTTTACATTCGGATTTAAGTGATTTAAACCAAGTACCGATTCGCTGCCAAACGGACGGCTTGTCCTGCTTCTGAGGTTTAGCCTCTTTGGGAGCTTTTTGAAGATCGGTTTTATTTTCGTTTTCAGCCATTTATCAATACTCCTTACCAGAATTATTTGGTTTCTTTGTGCAGGGTGTGTTTGCGGCAGAAACGGCAGTATTTGTTGAGTTCAAGTCTGTCGGGGTCATTTTTCTTGTTTTTCTTTGTGTCATAATTACGCTGTTTGCATTCGCTGCAAGCAAGAGTGATTTTAACTCTCATTAATATCGGCACCTCCTTGAAAATTTTGGCAAGACTATATCTTGCCACTATTGTACCTCCCTCTGCTTTTGGGTGTGAACAGGCGTCATGACCGCTCCGTCTGCGCACAAAAAAAGAACCCTCTGCGTGAGGTAACTTAATTATATCATTTTATGTTTTTTTTGTCAATAGTTTTGAAAAAACTTACATAAAATAAATTTGCACATATTTAATGAAAGAAAACTCTTGAACTTTCGTATGCAATCTGATAGGATTAACTTTAAAGAAAGCCAAGGAAACAGATTTTTACTAAGAAAAGGGGAGAAAATCATGAATAAAAGACTTGACAAAACAAAGCTGAATATCGGTACTTATATTCTTCAGCCGTATGCACGCAGCGAGGCTCATATCAAAGACCTTGTCGACAGCGGAATTGATTTTGTTATCGGTATGGATTACGATGTTCCAACCTTGAATTTGTTTAAAAAATACGGCATCGGTGCGGTTGTTTCAGGAGTTGTTCCCGGTTGGTGGGGCGGTGACGGCAACGCGGAGCTCGGTGACGGCAAATACTCCATAGAGCTTGCCTCATCCGATGGTGTCCTCATTATCGCGGAATAAGAATACAACAAAAGTGTACTCAAAATCATAATTTAAGCAGTAAAAAATACAGGACTGCCTTAGGTTCAAAGCTCCGCAATCGGCAGTCTTTTTCGTTCGACGCTATCTCTGCTCCCCAAGACACCGCACAGCACAGTGCGCAAAAATCGCGGCACCGAGGGGTAAAATATCTTCGTTGAAAACCACGTTTTTGTTATGCATCGGCGCTCCATAGGCTTCGTTTTCCCCCTTTGTTCCTGCACCCAGGATTAAATAGCAGCAGGGGATTTCCTTTGTGTATATCGCAAAATCCTCCGAGCCCATGCCACCTTTTTCGTAGAGCTCAATTTGTTCGCCGTGGCAGATCTCTTCGATATACGACGCCATCTCCCGTACAAGAGTACCACTGTTTGTCATGGGCGGGACAGCGCAAATTTGCTCAACCTCCGCTTCACCTCGAAACAGAGCGGCAGTCTGCGTCGAAATTTCTTCGATTCTCTTAAAAATATATCGGTCGATCTTTCCGTCCATGACACGAACGGAGCCTTCCATTACTGCTTCGTCGGGTATCACATTCGCCACCTCTCCCGCGCTGAAATGTCCGATTGTCACAACAGCCGAGGCAAGAGGCGAAATTTCCCGTGCGATGATTTCCTGCAGGGACAGATAAATGTGTGCGGCAATATTGATTGGGTCTATCCCCTTATTCGGCATTGCTCCGTGACAGCCCGTTCCTTTTACCTTGATGCGGAAAAAAGTACAGCCTGCCATAGCTGTCCCTGTGCAGCACAGCACCTTACCGGAAGGAACACCAGAGCTTACATGAAGTGCCATTCCGATATCCGCGGAGGGATTTTTCAAAATCCCTGCATCAAGCATCAGCTTTGCGCCGACAAAACTTCCTCGTTTGGCTGAAAAACAAATTTCACGTTTCCCACAAGCTCACTCTGCTTTTCTTTCAGAAGCTTTGCCGCCCCAAGAAGCATTGTAGTGTGCATATCGTGACCGCAGGCGTGCATACAGCTGTTTTGCGACGCAAAGGGCAGGTCGGTTTCCTCTTTGATTTCGAGGGCATCCATATCTGCGCGAAGCAGAATTGTTTTTCCGTTCTTTGCGCCGTTAAGGACAGCCGCAATTCCGCTTTCGCAAATTTCTTTTGGCTCGTAGCCATATTCGGAGAGCGTATCGATTACCAATTTTTTTGTATGCGGAAGCGATGTCCCCACCTCGGGATTCATATGAAGACTTCTGCGTATTTTGAGAAGCTCCTCTTTTAGTTGCTTAGCCGAATCAATTATTGTATCCATTTTTTCATTCCTTTTCATATCAACAATAGTATAATTATAAGCTAAAATACTATTAAAAATTCATTCGATTCATGCGCGGTATCAAGATACAATCCGAAAGCAAAAAGGAAGCTTCCGACAATAAGTCTTCGCTTCCTTTTTGCTTTATATTCAGCCTTGATTAATTACAACGATTCGTCCTTCGCCGTATGGATTATCATATTTTTCTGCGTTTTCCGCATACCCGTCTTCAAAATGGCGATATCCTTTTCACGTGGGTTGCTTTGAGAATCTGCACCTCAGGATACGATGGCACACGCAATGAAGAGAGGCGCCGCCAGCAATATAGTTGTTCTCAAAAGAACTTTAGTTTTGTTTTTCATTTCGGAAAAATTTCCACACAGGATTGACACAATCGGCAATGGGTGATACAATGTAATGAATGTAAGTGGTACATGAAGGCGGCAGAGCAGAACGATTTTTGTTCTGAATTTTCATACCCGATTGGCCACTTATTATCGGAACAAATTATTCACTTGACCATTTTAAAAAATGGTCAATGTATTACTTAATTCACGTGTAGCTTCACATTGAGAACGGGAAAAAATATTCGATTGCGAGCAGACGGAAAGTACTGCGCCGCTCCCATTACGCATAAGGTTACCCTCGGTGAAATTATTGAAGAAAACGTGTCCACAAAGGTTGTGAAAATTATTCAAAGCTATACGGGTATTGTGGATAAGATGGTTTGGAGGAAATTTTGACAATGAAAATCGCAGGAGCGGGAACAGGTTATGTCGGATTATCGATAGCAATTTTACTCGCACAAAAACACACTGTAACGGATGTTGATATTGTTCCCGAAAAGGTATAGATGCTGAATAATGGAAAATCCCCGATTCAAGATGAGTACATATTAGCCCGGATGGATGGTACGCGAAATTTTTCGTCTGTACGTTGACAGCCGGGAATACAAAAATTGCGAATCACTTAACCGGGCGACAAATTCCCACGTCCCGTATGCGTGAGTGGGCGCGAAAGAAAGCTGAGGATGATTAATATAATGGACAGAAGAGTTTACGAATTTTTACGTTCAATTCCTGTTGGCAAGGTCGTAACATACGGTCAAATTGCCGTATTTCTCGGAAATAAAGGCTTGGCTCGACATGTCGGGAATATTCTTCACAAAAATCCCGACGGGGAGCTATTTCCATGCTATAAGGTCGTCAATTCCAAGGGATGCCTTTCCGCACAATATGCTTTTGGCGGAGTAGAAGCACAGAAAAAACGCCTGCAATCCGAGGGGATTGAAATCGAAAACGACAAAGTGGATTTGACAAAATACCAATGGCAGGGCTGAATTTTGTGTTTTTACAAATCGTTCTTATTTTTTATAAAGAAGTTTTTAAAAATTTATTTACAAAATCAAAAATATGTGATATAATATAACTCGGATTGCCCTATCCTCGGTTTTCGGATTAAAGATCGCTGTGCGATGCTTCACCCGCCGGATGCTTGGGTGTGGGATACCAAAAAAATTTAAAGGTGAAAGGATCAGAAAAAATGATCACAAAGGAAAAAAAGCAGGAAATTATCGAGCAGTACAAGGTTCACGAGGGTGATACAGGTTCTCCCGAGGTTCAGATTGCTATTCTTACCTCAAGAATCGAAGCACTCACAGAACATCTCAAGGCCAACAAGAAGGACCATCACAGCCGCCGCGGTCTTAACAAGATGGTAGGTCATCGCCGCAACCTTCTCGGTTACCTTAAGGACAACGATATCGAAAGATACCGCGCAATCGTAGAAAAACTCGGTCTCAGAAGATAATCGTTTGATACGACACTGCATTTGATAATGCTGCGGCGAGACGAAAGCTTTTCGGCTCGGCGCAGCATGCTTTTGCACCCAAATTTTTGCCGCCGACAAGTTTGTGCGGTGTTTGTTAAATCCGCTTTGGATTAGCAGTTAAACAA
>JAZODB010000184.1:0-5890 GCA_045596785.1 Eubacteriales bacterium | reverse complement strand
AAATAATATCGCTGATAAAAAGTTCATCATGTTCAAGTGACATTTGTGATAAGAATATTGTTGATGAAATTCGCCAATATATAGTACATAACCTTGAAAAAAATGAAGAAATTAAAGATATCGCAAACAGATTCAATTACAGCTACAATTATATCCAACACATATTTAAAAAGTATACGGGCACAACGATAAGTTCATTCAGAATAATGCAGAGAATTATAAAATCAAAAATATTATTAAAGGGTTGCGATGACAAAATTTCCGATATTGCCTCAGAATGCGGATTTGAAACAGCCGGTTATTTCACAGAAATATTCAAAAGAGAAGTCGGTCTCACCCCCTCCGAATACAGAAAAAATTTTCGAGCATAGTAAAGAATTCACTATAATCTGACATATATAATAAAACTATTTTTTAATATCTATTACAAAAAATATAATATATGCTATAACAGAAATGACATCAAAAAATAAACAATTTTGATGTCATTTTACTTATTTGTGAACAGACTCTTTACAAATTCTCAATTAAAAAGGAGAGCAAAAATGAAAGTAAATGGATTACAGTTAGTCGGAAACCACAGATTGGTAAACAAATCGCAAACTACTGCACACTTTTAAATCGGAAAATTAATTGAAAAAGAGGCTGTTATCCCAACCGATAAGCCGTGGGCAGGCGGTCATCCTCGTTTGGGATTGGCTATCACCGACTGTTTGTTCATGATGAGTGACGACGGCAGAAAATGGCATAGATTCGAGAAAGCTTTCATTACCCCCGACATTGAACATGGCGGAAACTAGGTATATGGCGACTGTTATCCCGCATACGCTCTCATAGACAGCGGAAATATGTACAGTACATCAACTTTGCTACATCGGCGGCAGGATACGTATATGTTGAAATAGAGGATTCAGACGGAAACGTAATTAAAAGCTGTAAAATCTTCGGAGACTGCATAGATAGAAAAGTCTCATTCGAAGAAAATGCAATAGAAAAACTCAACGGAAAACAGGTTAAAATTACGTTCAGATTTATAAACGCTCAGATTTATTCATTCTTATTCAAATAATATGTAACACAAATAAAGTGGCTGCCGCATGCTTACTTGAAAAAGTAAGCTGCGGCACGCCACTTTATTATTTTATAGACAAACGATAATTTACTTTATAATTCTGATTTTTCCTATCAGCGGCAAGTCCTTAGCTTTGCCTGTTAAAGCGTTAATAAATTGTTGTTATATAATATCCGCGGCCTCTGTGTGATCTTATGACTCTTTCCCTGTACACAGCCTCGATTTTCTTATTGATATTTGCGATATGAACAGAAACAATATTTGAATTTGTGAGCTTTTCAAAGCTTTTCTCCGACAAACAAAATTTGCAAATTTTCTCAGCAGTAAAACAGTTGTCGGTAGATGCAAACGCAATCAAATACTTAAAAATCATATATTCGCTCACCGTTGGCTCAATTACATTTCCGTTAATAGCAAAGAAATCCTTTGAAAAGAATAACGATGGTGTGAAATTAAATCCGAAAGCACTCTTTTTCTCATCTGTAATGCTGTACACCGAGTATATATAAGATTCAATTTCGCTTACCGCCTCCTCAGCAGTATAAGTATGCTTTGCTCCGAGAGCAGAGTTTACAAATCCTTCTCCAATCACTATCATGAAAATATCATCATTAGGTGTTTTTCTGACAGATTCATACACATCATCAAAAGAAACAATTAATTTAAGAGGTCTGTAATCTGTAATTTCCTCAATTTCAGATACAACGCACGGATATCCCGCCTTAAATATCATTTCTCGTACAGCATACGCTCTTTCCGAGAGGTATCTATCGCAAACAAGTATCATGTCAGACCGAATGGACTCCGAGAGTCGAATCCGCTTCATCCGCATCAATACCGTATTTCTTCGCCTTACGGTATTCAAAGAATTTTGCGGCAACCTGTTCAAAAAGTGCGTATGACAAAACGTCCTCCTCCTGCTCCTCATATGGCTTTATCTTTGAACGAAGCGTATCAAGCTCCGGAGAAAGCTTATCTGCGGGGCGGCACGTGTTAACGGGTTCGTCTCCGATTATTTTCTTTCTGAATTCATCAGAAATCTCTGCCGGAGTTCTTCCGTAATCGCCGCGAATCAAGCCCTTAAACTCTTTTGAAACGAGCTTGTATCGCTCACCCGCTATTACGTTGAGAACAGCCTGTGTTCCGACAATCTGAGATGTTGGCGTAACAAGCGGCGGAAAACCCGCCTCCTCGCGCACTCTCGGCACTTCATCCAAAACCTCAGAAAGCTTATCGCTCTTTCCCTGCGCTTTAAGCTGAGAAACAAGGTTTGAAAGCATACCTCCCGGGACCTGATACAGAAGGCAGTTTACATCAACCTTGAGAACCTCGGGGTCGAGAAGTCCCGATTTCATATATTCGCTTCTCAGTGGTGTAAAGAATTTGCATATTGTGTCAAGAGCCTTCATGTCAAGACCTGTATCATATTCTGTTCCGCGCAAAGCTGCGACAATTGCTTCGGTCGGCGCTTGAGATGTCCCCATAGCCATTGGAGAAATAGCAGTATCAACGATATCAACTCCTGCCTCAACAGCTTTAAGAATACTCATTGAAGCAAGTCCTGTTGTATAGTGTGTATGGAGCTGAATCGGAACTTTCACTACCTTTTTCATATCTGACACAAGATCAAACGCAGCATACGGTGTAAGGAGCCCGGACATATCCTTTATGCAGATTGAATCCGCCCCCATTTCCTCAAGCTCTTTAGCATATTTTGTAAATGCATTGATTGAATGTACAGGACTTATAGTATAGCTTATTGCAGCCTGAACATGACCGCCTTCTTTTTTTGTTGCGTTTATTGCTGTACGAAGATTGCGCGCATCGTTAAGTGCATCGAAAATTCTGATAATATCTATTCCGTTTGCTATGGATTTCTGCACAAAATATTCTACAACGTCATCGGCATAATGGCGATATCCGAGAATATTTTGTCCGCGGAACAGCATTTGAAGCTTTGTGTTTTTAACTTTAGAACGGATTTTGCGCAGTCTTTCCCACGGATCCTCGTTCAAAAATCTCATGCACGAGTCGAAAGTTGCGCCCCCCCACGCTTCAAGAGAGTGGTATCCGACCTTATCCAAATCCTCAAGAATAGGAAGCATCTGCTCTGTTGTCATACGAGTTGCTATCAAGGATTGGTGGGAATCGCGAAGTACCGTCTCGGTAATTTTCACTTTAGCCATATATAATTAGATTCCTTTCAATAAGTATGATGTAATTTGTCATATCAAGCGAATAACGAAATGAAAACTCCTGCCGCGACCGCAAAGCCGATAATGGGAGATTCTCCCTTATAAGAGTTTTGAGAAGCAAAATCGGTCCTCTACTGCACTGAAATCGGTAAAAAATGTTTCAAGTATAATCCTCTATCTAAATCAATAGGAGTAAAATTAGCCCAATGTAATTATTACATCACCTGAGTTTACACTCGAACCCTGCGCCGCCTCTATTGATTTCACCACTCCGCCCTCAGAGGCAAAAATTTCGTTTTCCATTTTCATAGCTTCAAGGACACACACAAGATCGCCCGACTTTATTGTATCTCCGATTTTTACATTTATTTTTAAAATCGTACCCGGCATCGGCGCCGTAACCTTAACGGCACCTTCCTCTGCGGATAATTTCGGTGCGGGAGCTGATGTTTCCTGTGTTATAGGTTTCGAAACAACAGGCTCTTTATTTGGTGCGGGAATAGGTTTTTTCGGAGCTGCATTGGCAGTGGGAGTTATCGGTACAGATGACACAACAGGCTCGGACACTTCCTCAACCATTACCTCATATGTTACACCGTTAATTGTTACATTATATTTTTTCATCGTATTTCTCCTATTAATTAAATTAAATTTCATAATAGTTTAGCTCAGCCATCAATGTCTGTTCGGCTTTTTCCGCTGTTTCTGCGTTTAAACGACACTACTCTGTAAGGAAGCATTGCAAGACCTTCTTCCGCCCTGTATGCTTCTATTGCCGCGCATATTGCGGCTATAACGGATAAATCCTCCGTTTCTTCAATTGCGTCACCTGACGCTTCTTCTGCGCAAAGCTCATTAGCCGCATCAATTTCGACCTCCGACACGGTGGCTTTATCAGGCTCCGAATCATTTTTTTCGGATTTATCCTTTATCGAAAATATTTTTAAAACAGCTGCTGCCGCAAAAGCAACGAGAATCAGAATAAACGCCGCTCCCATTCCCATGAGAAACACGGAAAAGGGGCGATTTATTTTATCCGATAATGTTGACAAAAATAATGGTAGATAAGTCATGTCAACCTCCTTAATCAAAGAGGCATATTGGCGTGGCGACGACGTGGGGTACCGACTGCTTTATCAGCAAGCATCAGTATT
This sequence comes from Eubacteriales bacterium, assembly GCA_045596785.1. GTDB lineage: Bacteria > Bacillota > Clostridia > Oscillospirales > CAG-272 > UMGS1696. The sequence continues at coordinate 1,469 of JAZODB010000184.1, read as the reverse complement.
GCAGATGTAAGCCTTTGTCTTATTTCGGAGCACTCGATAATGTCATCCACAGCACCGCACCGAGCCGCCTCAAATACATTAGCCTCTTTTTCGTTCCACCTAAGCTCAAGCTCCTCGCGAGTAATATCAGTCGAAATTTTATCATTATACATAAATGCAACAGCAGATTTCGCATTCATGCAACTAATCTTTGCAGAATCAAGAGCAAATACAATGTCGGCACCGATTGATTTTGAGCCTAAAACCGAGAAAACCGAACCGTAAGCCGCACCTGAAACAAGAGTAACCAGAGGTATTTTCGCCATAGCGTATGCGCCTGAAAGCTTTGCAATTTCTGCGGAAAAAGGATTTTTTTCTTCATCACCGCATATCTCATATCCTTCGGTATCAACAATTGTAATAAGCGGAATTGAAAAACAGTCGCAGAAAGAGAGAAATTTAGCCGCCTTGCGTGCTGCTTTAGATGACAGTCTTCCCTCATTTTCCGAATAGTTTGAGGCTATAACTCCGCATATCAAGCCGCCGAGCGAAATAAAACCGGTTGACAAAGACTTTGCATAATTTTCACACAATTCAAAATACTTATTGTCATCCGCGAACTCCGAAATAAGAGAAATTATATTTCCGGAAGAGGCATACTCTTCCGCACTCACCTGACGATTAAGATCATCGCAAAAATCCGCTTCGACAGTTCCCTCTTCGTTATTTGACGGAATATAGGCAAGGAGCTGTCTTGCCTTTTCTATTGCTGACAAATCGTTTTCAGCAGTAAGCGAAGAAAGTCCCGCTTCAATCGAATCCGATGTTTTACCTCCACCAACCACAAATGCCGGGTTAACGCTTATTTTTGATTGCTCTGAGGTTATAACAAAATCAAACATTGAAACAATAACAGCCGAAGCTCCCTGTGCAACGCCGACAGCAACAGCAATTTGAGGAATAATGCCGGAAGCTCCGGCGGAGGATTTCATTATTTTTCCATATCCCTCAAGTGCTTTCACACCCTCCGGTAGGTATGCACCTGCGCTGTTGAAAATTCCGATTATCGGAGCACCATTGCTCACAGCAAGTCGGTAGATTCCGCATATTTTTTCGGCAGACGCTTCACTTACCGCACCTTTTGTTCTGCTCATATCTTCCGCAAAAGCGTAAACCAATCTCCCTCCGACAGAGCCGTAACCGCATATTACACTTTCAAATTCGTCAGACAGACACTTATCAAATTCACTCGAACGTCTTGCTGTATATGCTCCTATTTCAGTAAAAGTTCTTTCGTCAAAAAGCGCCGATATGCATTCCCGAGCGCTGAGCGAATCATTTTCAACAGATTTATCGTTTTCCAACAGAAGTTTCTTAAATTCCGCGGCAGTTTTCGGAAATTCCAAATCGTTTTTTTCTTCTATAAAATTACTTGTCATATATCCTCCATAACAATATTATTAATTTGTCATGCATGCAAAAATGTTAAC
>JAZODB010000183.1:0-9765 GCA_045596785.1 Eubacteriales bacterium | reverse complement strand
CTTCAGGTCGCCCATTGTGATGCCCTTGTCAACAACCAGACCTTCGACCTGATGGAACAGGGGAGAGTGGGTTGCGTCCACGGCGTCGGAACGATAAACACGGCCGGGGGAGATGATCTTGATCGGGGGCTTCTGAACTTCCATCGTGCGCGCCTGAACCGGGGAGGTCTGGGAACGGAGAAGGATGTTTTCGGTGATGTAGAAGGTGTCCTGCGTATCGCGCGCGGGATGATCCTTCGGGATATTCAGAGCCTGGAAGTTGTAGTAGTCGAGTTCGACTTCGGGACCTTCGACGATGGAATAGCCCATACCGAGGAAGATTTCTTCAAGCTGACGCTGAACGAGGGAGAGGGGATGGAAGTGACCCTGTGCGATCTTGTCGCCGGGGATGGTAACGTCGAGCTTTTCGGCTTCGAGCTTTTCTTCGATTTCACGTGCGCGGCGTTCTGCGGTCATCTGTTCGATCTTCGCTTCGATTTCCGCGCGGATATCGTTTGCAAGCTGACCGATTACGGGGCGTTCCTCGGCTGACAGCTTTCCCATTCCGCGAAGAACAGCGGTAAGCTCACCTTTTTTTCCAAGATATTTGATTCGCAGTTCTTCAATATTTGCCTCAGGACAGCTTAGTGCCTTGAGGGCTTCGGCTTTGATTTTTTCAAGGGTTTCTCTCATTATCAACAATCCTTTCTGTTGCCGCAAAATATATGCGGCTGAAAATAAAAAAGTCCCATCGGACAAGAAAAGTCCAAGGGACGACAAAATGCCGCGGTACCACCCGAAATTCCGTGAAAAACACGGCTCTTTCATGGATTTAACGCATCCTCACGTATAGGACTACATATCACCCCATCCGCATTCATACCGTTTTCGGTAAGCTCGAAAGCGAAAGCTATGGCATATTCGTTCCGACGGCTTTCAGCCCGATGACCGACGGTCTCTTTCACGAAAATGTGCCGCGCACTCTTTCTCACAGCGTTTTGTTCATAATACTACTAAATATATTATATCACCTTATTTTACGTTATGCAAGCAAATATTATATTTTTTACGTTTTTTATGAAATTTATTTTGTTGGATTATGCTTTTTTTGTTTGTTGTGATATCATATTTATCATTTGGAAGTGAGAAATCACAAAGAACATTAATTTGAAAACTTCAAAAAACATATGGGGCAGCAATTTACAAAAAATAATATATCAATTTAACTTTTGTATTGACAATACCGCTTGATGTGTGATATAATAATACTTGCAGTATGCATTGGGGTATCGTCAAGCGGTAAGACACAGCACTTTGACTGCTGCATTCACAGGTCCGAATCCTGTTACCCCAGATTTTAAAATCCCGTCTTCAGACGGGATTTTTTATGTGTATACGTTATTTTTTTGAATCAATAATTGAGTCGAGTATTTCGGCAGCCGTTATCACAAATGCAACGCAAGGACGCTCTTTGTAATATTCCGCAGTGCGTTCCGATGGTACAGAGGTGTTATCTGACTTGATTCCGGCGAGAAGCTCGCGGCATATCACGGTATTGTGTGATTCCTTGAATTTTTCGGCGATTTGCTGTACGAGAGCATAGTGTTCGGATTTAAGCTTATGGTCATCGGCAACACTATATCCCCAAAGCATTCCCGCTACCGCTGCGGCTCCGCTGAAAGCACCGCATACTTCTCTCATTTTTGCGATTCCTCCGCCGAATGATGATGAGAGTTTCATTGCTGTCACGTGGTCAATACCGGTTACATCATCAAATGCACAAAAAACCGCCTGTGCACAGTTGCATCCCGATAAAAAATATTCTCTTGCCTTTTTTGCATGTTCTGTCATATTTGTAAATCCTCTTTATTTTTCAAGTATAGTTCCGTCGCGGTATGCTTCAAGCAGACAGCGCAGCTCATTTATACGAAGTAAAAGCTCCGTACCGTAATCTGTATCCGCAATGTTTACACGCCGCTCCATTTTTTCGGCTATGCTCACCTTGGGTGTTATGTTTTCGTTTTCTTCATCATATGGCTTGTGCTCCGCAAGCCGCAGACTGTGAGAGTCGTATATAAGCGTGTAACCCGCTATTCCCGTTTTCATGCGGTACGCTTTTGAGATTCCGCCGTCTATTACAAAAAGACGTCCGTTTGCTTTTATGGGGCTCTCTCCTCTTCCGCGGAGAACAGGAACGTGACCGTTTATTATATGTCCCTTTTGCCTGTCAAGTCCGAATTCCTCAAGTATGTCTCCGCATACCTTTTCGTTATCGTTCAAATTGTAGTACGGGGTATAATGCTCTGACGAGATTTCTTTATTATCTTTGTCAATCAGCATGCGTTCTGCGAATGCCATTTTATCCTTTCCGTATAGCGGTGAGTCGGGACCGCACCATAGATACCACATGTATTCGCAGGCTTCTTTTTGCTCCGGTGAACCGAATACTCCGAAGTATGCTTTGTTTACAGCTTGTCCTATTCGGTCGAGAAGTGCGCGGCCACTGTATGTTTTTCCTCTGTCAGCCGAGAAGGGAAGCGCGATTTTACGGAAAGAACCGTCTTCATTCAAAGGTATACATCCGTGATATAACAGATTTCCATTCACACATTTGTACATAGAGCCGCGTGCATACAGAAATTTTATATGCGCGTTCAACCTTGTGCTGTGGTGGAACGAGGAGGCGAGTATACGAATCAACTCCGCTTCACCGCTGCTAAGCTCAAGGGGATTGTCGGGATCTACGGTGGGGAAGTTTGTATCTGCAAGGGGGAACTCCTTGTCGCCTATTTTCGCAACTCCTCGGCGAAAATCGCAATGCTCGAAAATTCTCCTATCATCAAGTCCGTATTCCGGATGGGAGCGCATTAACTGACCTTCAAGCTTGAATTGTATTACGGAAATGGCTTTGTGCATTTTAGCAGTCAATGAAAGGTCCACACTGTCGTATACTATATCGTCAAGCGTGTGCGGATAAAAGCGTGTGCACTTGTCATTCCTATATACTTCGCTTGCGAATATCGAGAGCGGTCGAAGATTGAGACCATACCCATCCTCAAGCACATCATAGCTGTTGTAGCCGAGAGCGATGCGTATTACGTTCGCCACAAGTGCGGTATTGCCCGATGCCGCACCCATCCATGAGATATCGTGATTTCCCCATTGTACGTCAACATGACCGAAGGTCATAAGCTCGTCGATTATTTTGTCGGCGCGCGGTCCGCGGTCGAAAATATCGCCGATTATATGCAGGCGGTCGATGGTAAGGGCGCGTATAAGCGCGCACACCGCAATTATAAACTCCTCGGAGATTCCCGTGTCGAGTATGGATGATATGATTTCGGAATAATAGTATTCCTTGTTTATGTCGTCTGTAACATTTAGAAGCTCATCGAGTATGTAGTCAAAGCTTTTCGGCATTTTGGAGCGGACTTCGGCACGGGTGTATTTTGCGGAAACCGATTCACATACCAAAATCAAACGGTATATGGTAATGCTTTTCCATTCATCATCAAGCATTCCCGACTGCGACAGTTTTTTGATTTCACGCTCGGGATAATAAATAAGAATTGCAAGGTGGGAGCGCTCGTACGATGGCATGCTTTTTTCGAAAATCATATCAATCTTTGATTTTATCATTCCCGATGCACTTCTCAGCAGACGGAGAAATGAATCGTATTCACCGTGAAGGTCACTGAAAAAATATTCCGTACCTTTCGGCAGACTTCGCAGTGCTGAAAGATTTATCATCGCGGAAGCGACAGCTTCAATGTTTGGATAATCACGCGACAGAAGCTCAAGATATCGTCTGTCCGGATGGAGCGTTTCGTTTGTCATTTACTCACCTGAAATAGAGTTAAAATAATATACTTAAATTATATAAAATTCTGCGGATATTATCAAGCGTTTCGGCTTAATTTGTTTTTATATTTACATATTTACATTGAAAAAAAGGTATTGTATGCTATAATGAGTATCATATTGGTTTATTCGGGAGCCAAGGCTATGGCGGCACTTAATCCATCGACTCCGTTGAATGTGCTTGATTATGTTCTTGATGACAATGATGCGGTTTTGATTATGACTGTTAATCCGGGATTTGCGGGACAAAAAATGATTCAGCGATGACGAGAAAAATAAGTGATTGTCGTCGCTATTTAGACGAACGAGGATATGACAATATTGAAATAGAGGTTGATGGAAACGTTAGCTTTGAAAATGCAAAATTAATGTATCAAGCGGGGGGCTAATATTTATGTTTCGAGCTCATCAGGTGTGTTTTTGGGAGAAAATATAACCGATAATATAAAAAATTAAGCAAAATTATTGGGAGGGAATAGTACATGGGGAATTTCGGAATAGATGCTCTTATGTCAAATGACGGGTTTGATTGCGATTGTGGGCGAAAGCATTTTAAACTTCTTCGCGACTGCATTATTGGAGAAAACGCACTGAACAGTCTTGTTGAGCTTATACAAAAGTACAGTGTGTGTCATCCGTTTATACTGTGCGACAGCCTTACATATGCGGCGGCGGGGAAAAATGTAACAGAAATACTTGAAAGCAATGGTATAACGTACACGATTCACGTTATAGAGCGTATTAATCCTGCGCCCGACGAAAAGATAATCGGTGAGGCTCTCATGTATTGCGAAAACGAATGTGATATGGTTATAGCAGTCGGAGGAGGAGTAATAAACGATACCTGCAAAATTATTGCTTCCGCCAAAAATGTTCCCGATATATTTGTCGCAACTGCTCCGTCAATGGACGGCTTTGCTTCCGCAACATCCTCAATGGAACGCGGCGGATTTAAGTTGTCTCTTAATTCAAAATGCCCCGAAGCCGTAATCGGAGATGCGGATGTTCTTGCGTCTGCACCGCGTCATTTGATTTGTGCCGGAATAGGGGATATGATTGCGAAATACATCAGTATTGCCGAATGGAAAATAGCTTCTGTTATACTCGGTGAATATTACTGCGAGACCGTAGCGGATGTTGTTCGTTCTTCGCTCAGTGTGTGTATGGAAAATGCTTTTGGTACGATAAGTGGAGATAAAGCTTCTGTGAGCAGATTGACAGAAGGTCTTGTTATTTCCGGAATGGCAATGAATTACGTGGGAATTTCACGTCCGGCTTCCGGAATGGAACACTATATATCCCATATAATTGACATGCGCTCTCTTGAATTCGGCACCAAGGCGGATTATCACGGTATACAGTGCGGACTCGCAACACTTACGACCCTTCGCGCATATGAGCGTCTTGCGGAATATACGCCTGATAAAAATATTGCTTTATCATATGTTTCGTCATTTGATGATGAGGAGTGGAATCAGCGGCTCAGACAAAACTTGGGCAGAAGCGCAGAAACCATTATTTTGGCTGAAATCCGCGACCAAAAATACAATAAAGAAAAACATGCGGCACGAATAGAGATAATTATTGAAAATTGGGATGAAATTACGAGAGTAATCAGAACATTGCCGAGTTCAAAAGAGACAGAAGCTTTTATGCGAGATATCGGACACCCGACAAGCTACACTGAAATCGGACTCACAGCAGAAGAATATAAAAATGCATTTCTTATGGCTAAAGATGTGCGCGATAAATACGTTCTCGGACGTCTCCTGTGGGATCTCGGACTTCTTGACGAATATGCAAACGATATAAAATGACGACATCATTTGTTAAAAACAGAAAAACAGCTCGCGATAATTTATTCGCGAGCTGTTTTTACATGAATTTTCTTGTGTGAAACGCTTTTTTCGAGGCATATTCGAGTGTCACCGCATTTTCTGCCGCTTCAAGCGGGGTTGCACCAAATACCAGTGCTCCGTTTGAACGTAAAAACACAGCAGGAATTTCAGGAGGAAGCTTATTCATGGAAGAAAATGCATTAATTACCGCCAAAACGGATTCTTTGCAGTCGGTATCGTTTTCGGTTCCTGTAATCTTTTCCGTGCATGGGATTTTTGCGTCAAATGACGGAATATATCCGTATGAGCTTTTGTCGATACCTGTTCCGATATTTGACTGCAAGGAAATCCATTCGGCGTGCGTGTGCATTATAGAATTTACCGAGGGAAAATGCGCGTACAGTTCTCGGTGAAATTGGTATGTTTTTTCATATTCAACTGCGCAGGACGAATTTTCGCTGACAAGACTAAACTGTAATATTTCGTCAGCAGAACAATCTAATCCCCGCGGCTTCAGCATCATTATTCCGAGCTCGCGATTTACGGCAGAAATTTCTGTATTTGAATAAGCTTCAAGACCGTATCTTTCGGCGGCACAGCTTGATTTAAATATCTTCTCATTAAGATTATCGAGCATGTTTTTTCCGTCAATCAATAAATTTAAATTCAATATCGTCAATTCTCACGAGGTCACCATCTTGGCATCCGGCTTCACGAAGGCGTTCTATTAATCCTGATTTTGTCAGTGAGCGTTCAAAATACATCATAGATTCACGGTCATTGAAGTTTATCCGTCCTATAAGTGAATCTACCCAAGCGCCTTCAAGCCGATACGATGCATCATCTCCGCGAGTGATTGTAACTCCCTCAACACCTTTCAGAATTATTTCACTGTCCTCTTCCTCGGGTGTTATTTCGGATTCATATACGATTACAGGGGGCAAGTCGCGAAGCATGAATGCAATTTTGTCCACCAATGCTTTGAGCCCCAATTTTCGTTCTGCGGAAATATATACTACCTCATAACCATTGGCAGCGCAATATTCTTCGAGGCGAGCACATTCCTCGGATAACTCGGGCAGAAGCTTGAATTCCTCTTCGGAATCAACAAGAAGGTCTGCCTTGTTTGCGGCGATAATTCGCGGACGAGCAGCGAGATCTTCGGAAAATTTCTCAAGCTCGGCAGAAATAGTTTCAAAATCGGATATTGGGGTTCTCCCCTCGACACCGGAGATATCAACTACCTGAACGAGCATCCGACATCTTTCAATATGACGAAGAAACTCATGACCGAGCCCGGCACCCTCCGAAGCTCCTTCAATCAGTCCGGGAATATCAGCCATTACAAATCCGGATTCCCCTCCCGTTGAAACCACGCCGAGATTTGGCTCCAGTGTGGTAAAATGATAGTCTGCAATTTTAGGCCTTGCTGACGAGAGTGCGGCGAGCAGTGATGACTTGCCTGCTGAAGGAAGTCCTGCAAGTCCTACATCGGCTATCATTTTCAGCTCAAGAATTACGTCTCGTTCTTCGCCGGGAAGTCCTGCTTTTGCAAATCTCGGTATTTGTCTTGTGGGAGTGGCAAAATGACGGTTACCCCAACCGCCGCGTCCGCCGCGGCAAAGGATAAAATCATCGTCATCCGACATATCGTGTATTATTTTGCCGCTCTCTACATCTCGTATAAGCGTACCGCGAGGCACACATATTACCATATCGCTTCCGTTTGCACCATGATATTTTGAACCGGCTCCGTCACCGCCGTGTTCGGCTTCAAATTTTCTTTTATATCGGAAAGCAAGCAGAGTATTTGAGCCTTCGTCTATGCGGAATACAATATTACCGCCGTTTCCGCCGTCGCCGCCGTCAGGACCTCCTTTTGCCACATATTTTTCACGTCTGAAAGAGACAACGCCATTTCCGCCGTTTCCCGCTCTGACGTGAATTTTGATTTTATCAATAAACATTGCTTGCTCCTTTGGAGTATTTTTCAATGAGAATATCTTTGTTTTCGGAATAGTTTTTAATACAGCTTAAAATAATTTCTTCCGCTTCACCTTTATCGCCGAGCTCATCAACGGCAGTTTCTTTATTTTCAAGTGCCTTATATACTGAGAAGAAGTGCTTCATTTCAGCGAAAACATGTGACGGCAAATCATATATTGATTTGTAAGTGTTGTAATATGGATCACTTTTTGCAATTGCGACTATTTTTTCATCAAGGCGTCCGCCGTCAATCATTTTTATGACTCCGATGGGGTAGCATTCTACTATTGTCATGGGGAGAATTTGTTCGGAACATATCACAAGCACATCAAGGGGGTCATCATCGTCTGCATAGGTCAGAGGTATAAATCCATAATTTGCGGGATAGTGGGTAGAGGTGTAAAGGATTCTGTCTAATCTGAGGAGACCTGAGGTTTTGTCGAGCTCATATTTTATTTTACTGCCTTTTGTTATTTCAATTACTGCTTGAAATGATTTTTCGGATACAAATTCGGGGGACATGTCATGCCAAATATTCATAATTCAAATCTCCATTTATTTTTTCAGCGAATTTCTCGTGCAATGTCGGAAAGAATGCGTATGCCGCGAACAATGTCATCATCTGACGGCATAGAGTAATTAAGTCTGAAAGAGTCGGACAATGCTTCGGTATCGCAGTTAAATGCGGTGCCGGGAACCACAGCTACTTTTCTCTCAAGCGCTTTTTTTATAAATTCCGATGAATCGCGGCAATCTTTAATTGTACACCAAACAAACAGTCCTCCCTCCGGTCGTGTATACTCTATATTGTTTGGCATGTGCGCATCAAGCTCCGAGAGCATGAGACTGCATTTGTTTCCGTATAGCTTGCATATTTTTGATATGTGTTCATCAAGATTGCGTTCAGTCATGTATCGATAGCACAGCATCTGAAAGAAGATATTTGTGTGCACATCTTCAACCTGTTTTGCGACTACCATTTTCGATATAATCGGTTTAGGCGCACATACATATCCGATTCTCATTCCCGCGGAGAGAATTTTCGAAAAAGATGAGCAGTATATTACAATTCCGTCTTCGTCAAATGATTTGTATGTGGGCACATCTTTTCCTGCGAATCTAAGCTCTCCGTATGGGTTGTCCTCAAAAATGATTATGCTGTATTTTTTTGCAAGCTCATATACTTTACGTCGGTTTTCCTCTGTTGATGTGATTCCTGCAGGATTGTGGAATGTCGGAATAAGATACAGCATTTTGGCGTTTGGTGTTGTTTTTAAGGTTTTTTCAAGGATTTCGATATCGATACCGTCTTTTTTCAGCGGAACCCCTATGGTTTTTGCGCCGTTTGAGCGGAAAGAGTTAAGCGCACCGATAAATGAAGGATTTTCGCAGATTACGGCATCTCCTTCGTTGCATAGTGTTTTGCATGCCAGCTCGATTCCTTGCTGACCGCCTGTTGTTATGATTGTTTCGTCAAATTCTCTTCCGATACCGAATTTTTTCTTCATTCTGTCCCCAACTGCGGCACGGAGCTGAGGATAACCTTCTGTAATATTGTATTGAAGTGCGGCTGTGGATTCGTTCCTAAATATATTCGCTGAAATTTCGGCAAGGTCATCAGCGGGGAAAGAGAGCGGAGAGGGGTTTCCTGCCGCAAAGCTGATTATTGTCGGGTCTGAAAGAGATTTGAATATTTCACGTATAGCGGAAGGTTTAAGTCCGCTCACTTTATTTGAAAAATCAATTTCTGCATTAAGTAAATTATTTGCGTTTTCGAAATTTATAAAACTGCTCATTATAAAAAACACCTTTCCTTAAAATGTCGCATATTTAAACATAGTAATTATAACCCATTTTTTTCTAAATGTCAAGTAAAATACGATGCAAAAAAATTCTCTCCGCGTAATTTTATCCGCAGAGAGAAACATATAACTGATTATTTTAAACGAAAAGCTCATCTTTCGACCGCAGGGAGAAAGATTTCCTTCACTCTTGCCTACTGCCTCTTGCCTTGGCGAAGCCTAATGCCTAAAATGATGCGGAAACGCAGTTTCCGTATATCATTTTATCATGCCCACCACATTTCAGCGGGTTTTTCCGT
>JAZODB010000182.1:0-1891 GCA_045596785.1 Eubacteriales bacterium | reverse complement strand
ATTATATGGTATAATTAGACAATAATTTATCATATGTACGTGAGGGACAAGAAGTGAACAATAAAATAACCGTAAGTGATCCCATTGCATTAAAAAAACTGTTTCAAACGGAAAAGAATCAAAACACTCCGTATATATATTTTCCTATTGATTCAAATCATGGGCTTGATATACCTGAAAAAATAGCAAAGCTTATTTCCGGATATAAGAGGTCCGGATTCGGTGGGGTAATTCCGTTTTCAAATAAGAAATTCGGTATAACTCCGCTTACAGATGTGTATTATGATGTTTATGCAAATGTAAAAAAAGAGGCTTTACAAAACTCCATGAAGCTTGCGTATCTTGACGACACGTATATTATGCGTGAGTATCTTGCAAAAAACAACTCCGCTTCCTGCAAGATACTCACAAATTACGAATATAACTGTACGGAGTCACAAACGCTGAAGCGTAAACTGCATACGACAGGTGTTCTCATGTCGATAGTTGCGATTAATGATGACGATCAGACTATAATTGATTTGAGAAATCATATTAGCGACGGTATTCTCGAATGGAATGTGCCCGATGGAAACTGGAATATTGAAGAGTATGTGTGCGAATACGATTATGAGTCGAATTATATAGATCTCATGAATTATGACATTTCCTCGGAATATCTTAAAAAAACTTTCGGAGCGCTTCTTGAAAAGCTTTCTTCAAAGACGGATACAAAGCCTGTCAGCATGTTTATATACAGAAATTTGGTGTTCGCCGGAAAAAACCGCAGGATGTGGAGTGAAAATTTCAATAAGGTTTTTGAGGAGGAGTATGGGTTTGATCCCGCTCCATATTATCCTATTCTTTTCCGAGATTTTTTCGGAACTGCCAACAGATATAAATGTATGTTTATGGCTTGCAGATCGAAAATGATGATCGATGGATATTTGAAAGCTGCCGCATCCTACTGCGCGGCGCGTGAAATATTCTGTACGGGATGTCCTGCCGAAAGCAAAGCGACAGCATGCTCATGGCTTTTCGGGGATGGTCAAATGATTCACAAATACGCTTCTGCCCCCGGCATATCAATGCCGTTTGCTTATCTTTACGGATTAAACGGAATCAAAGTAGCCGCCGGTGCAGCTGATGCTTTCGGTGATGACACGGTAAGCGCGGATATGTTCAATTACTTTATGATTCTGACGAGAGATATAATTTACAGAGAGGCGATGAATGCATTTGTTCGCGGAGTAAACATGGTTTTTGCTCATCTTGGTGCGGACAGAACACGAGAGAATACCGATATAGTTGAAAATGAGTCTCCTGCTTGGGGTTCGATTTTTTCTAAAGGTGATGACCTTGCGGAGTTTGCCGAATTTGCTGCAAGAGCTCAAACCTTACTTCGCGGAGGGGAGCATATATGCGAAGCGGCTATTGTGTATCCCATTCACTCACTGCACTCCCTTGTTTATCTGTATCAATCGGAAAATACAGGCTTTGAGTATCCGTCAACTCCGGAAAATGCCGACTATATGGAATTGATGAATTCGATTCTGAATTACGTCGGGATAGATACGGTATTTCTTCACCCGGATGTAATTGCCGAACGTGTTTTTTCGGAAAACGGAACACTTTATATGAACAACGACTTAAGTATTATGAAATTTAAGCTTGTTATTCTTCCGTCAATGTCGATTGTCAGTTTGAAGATGCTCAGAGTAATAAAGAAATTCTTTGATGACGGCGGAAAAATTATAGCAACAGATAATGTTCCGTCATTTGCGTGTGAATGTCAGACTATATATGATGATGTTAATAGAGCTTTGAAATCGGAATCGTCAGAGGATGCGGAGGTCAGGGAGATAATAAATCACATTTTCGGAGAAGCGGTTACAGATAAAAAAATATATAA
>JAZODB010000181.1:0-4028 GCA_045596785.1 Eubacteriales bacterium | reverse complement strand
CGACAAGCAACAAGAACTCCGTTATCGGCTCACACCACACGCCGACTCTCTGAAAACAGACTATTCTAAGCCCTCTTCGTCACAGCCTTTTTTAATTGTGTGAATATTTTATCATTTATTATTCGTATTGTCAATACTTTTTTTATTATTTTTTTCAGAACATAAAAAATTTATATAATTATACAGGTTGTTCTTGAATATTCACATTTTTTTGAAATAATTATACAATTACCGACATGCAAGTAGTTTATCGGACTTCATAATAATTAATCATTGCGGTTTATTTATTCATTCCAAAGTACAATCTCGTGTTCGGAACGGCTTTTATTCATGTCTATGATGCGCTGATTTGATGAGCCTCGAAAACGAAGCGATATATCTTTCAAATCTTCTTCAAACCTTCCATCAACAAGTACATCTACCATTGACAAAATTTCCTCCGTAACCTCACAGTTTGGATGTGAGGTTTTATCAAGTAAATTTTCAACAGTAAAGCCTGTATACGCCCAAATTGTTTTATTGATGTATTTTTCTTTAACTTTGCGAAGCAACTTGACAATTATTCTTTGGTTCTCCGGCTCAAATGGCTCTCCTCCGAGAAGAGTGAGACCGTTTATATACGACGGTGCAAGAAGCCTCATGATATATTCTTCGGTTTCCTCTGTGAACAATTTGCCGTATGAAAAATCCCATGTCTGCGGCTGAAAACACCCTTTACAGTGATTTGTGCATCCCGACACAAACAGTGTTACCCTGACCCCTATTCCATTTGCGATATCGCAATTTTTGATTTCACCGTAATGCATATTTGTCTCCAAATGAATATCTCCCAATTTCGTTTTGTGTTCATACAGGCAAACTGTAATTTGTTTAATCTTTCTTATTTGTGATTTTTCCTATCAACCATTTCATGAGAAAAACTGTACTAGCGATTCACTGTCGCGAATTGGGGCATGAATATTAAAGGTGAAGCACTCTTTCCTTTATTTCCTGTGTTCTTCCTTGATTCCAAAACTGTGTTCCGATATATCCGCATGTTCTTCTCGCGACATTCATTTTATCCTGATCTCTATTTCCGCATTTCGGACATGTCCAAACGAGTTTTCCATCCTGTTCAAGTATTTCTATTTCTCCATCCCATCCGCATACCTGACAATAGTCACTTTTGGTGTTAAGCTCGGCGTATATTATATTGTCGTAAATAAAGCGCATAAGCTCAATGACTGCCTCAAGGTTATTCTGCATATTGGGAACCTCAACATAGCTTATAGCTCCACCCGGAGAAAGGTGCTGGAACTGTGCTTCAAACTTGAGCTTCGAAAAAGCGTCAATTTCTTCTGTAACATGAACATGATAAGAGTTTGTAATATATCCCTTATCTGTAACACCTTCAATAATACCGAAACGCTTTTGGAGACATTTCGCAAATTTGTAAGTTGTTGATTCGAGAGGTGTACCGTAAAGCGAGAAATCAATATCATGCTTAGCTTTCCAGCTTCGGCAAGCGGCATTCATTCTCTCCATAACCTCAAGTGCAAAAGGAGTAGCTGTCGGATCTGTATGGCTCTTCCCCGTCATATACTTAACACACTCGTAAAGTCCTGCATATCCGAGAGAGATTGTGGAATACCCATGATAAAGAAGATCGTCTATCTTCTCTCCTTTTTTGAGACGGGCACATGCGCCGTATTGCCAAAGAATAGGAGCAGTATCAGACAATGTGCCTTTAAGTCTGTTGTGTCGGCACATAAGTGCACGGTAGCATAAGTCGAGACGCTCATCGAATATTTTCCAAAACTTTTCTATGTTGCCGCCTGATGACAGTGCTACATCGGGCAGATTTATTGTCACAACTCCCTGATTGAAACGCCCGTAATATTTGTGCTTACCCGGCTCATAATTTCCTGCGTTTGCAATATTTCCTATACCCGCATCGGTAAAACGATCGGGAGTAAGGAAGCTGCGGCATCCCATACAAGTATATACATCGCCCTTTAATTCAAGCATCTTCTTTTCTGAAATATAATCGGGCACCATACGTTTTGCGGTACATTTTGCCGCTAATTTTGTCAGATAATAATATTTTGAATCATCGTAAATATTATCTTCCTCAAGCACATATATGAGCTTCGGGAACGCAGGTGTAACCCACACCCCCGCTTCGTTTTTTACTCCCTGAAAACGCTGAAGAAGAACCTCTTCAATTATTATCGCAAGGTCATCCTTTTCCCTCTCGTTTTTCGCTTCATTGAGATACATGAACACCGTAACAAAAGGAGCCTGACCGTTTGTGGTAAGTAATGTAACAACCTGATACTGTATGGTTTGAACTCCGCGTCTGATTTCTTCACGTACTCTTTTTTCTACAAGAGACTTTTTGTCCTCTTCACTCATATTGCCGTTTACGAATTCGTTTTCGTCTTCAACATCACGGCTTATTTTATCTCTGCTCACCTGAACGAACGGAGCAAGATGTGTAAGAGATATCGACTGTCCCCCGTACTGATTTGATGCAACCTGAGCTATAATTTGGGTGGCTATATTGCACGCAGTTGAAAAACTGTGCGGACGCTCTATCATTGTACCTGTAATAACTGTGCCGTTTTGGAGCATGTCTTCAAGATTTACAAGGTCACAGTTATGCATGTGCTGAGCAAAATAATCCGTATCATGAAAATGAATTAAGCCCTCGTTATGTGCTTCAACTATTTCCTGCGGTAAAAGTATTCTGTTTGTTATATCCCTTGAAACCTCTCCTGCCATATAATCACGCTGAGTGGAGTTTATGACGGGATTTTTATTTGAGTTTTCCTGCTTCGCTTCTTCGTTGTTAAACTCTATAAGGCTGAGTATTTTATCATCCGTCGTGTTTGATTGACGAATTAAGGTACGAGTATAACGATATGTAATATACGATTTGGCAACTTCAAAAGCACCGTGAGCCATTATTTGATGCTCAACCATATCCTGAACCTCTTCAACAACAGGAGCACGACCGAGTTTCTCGCAGGAAAGCACAACACTTTCGGCTATTCTCTGTATCTGAAGATGGGTAAGCTTTACATTTTCATCTACCGTTTCGTTCGCTTTTGTTATCGCATTTATTATTTTTGTTATGTCAAATTCGGCTTCGGAGCCGTTCCGTTTTATGATTTTCATTTTGACCCCCAAAGAAGATTCACCACAATATAATGTGTCGGTGTGTGATTATTATAGCACATATAGTGTGGCTTGTCAATAGCAAATTGACAAGCCACATAATTTTTTTATTTTAATTTTATGATATCGTTTATGATTGTACAAACAAGCTCCGATTTTTCCGCAACCACACCGTCATTATCAGGTGATATACGAGCCGCCGCCTCATATTTTCTGAACCAAATTATCTGACGTTTTGCATAATGTCGGGTTGCAAGTTTAAGCTGCTCCGCGGCATCGGAAAGTGATATCTCGCCTTTGATATACGGTATAATTTCCTTATATCCAATTGCCTGAGAAGCTGTTCGGCTTATATTTCTACCCTCTCGGATCAAGTCCTTCACTTCATTTACAAGGCCATCCTCAATCATCGCATCAACCCTTCTGTTTATTCTGTCATACAAAATCCCACGGTCGTTATAGTCAAGAATTACAGCTGTATCATCATAGCGTATTTCACCCGAAATCTGCTCGCGGTCTGTTTCGGTTTTTGTCTTACCTGTTGTTTCGTATACCTCAATGGCACGCACGACACGTTTTACATTATTGGGGTGTATGGATTCTGCCGCCTCGGGATCAATAATTTGAAGTCTATTGTGAAGTGCCTCATTTCCGTATTCGCGAGCGTAAGAATAAAGTTGTTCGCGGAGTTCATTATCTTGAACCCCCTCCGAAAATGAGGTTATCTTCATCAGCGAATCATAATACATTCCCGTACCTCCGCAAAGTATCGGCAACTTTCCGCGAGAATTGATATCATAGATTACCGAAGATGCTGCCCTCGCATAGTCTGCCGCCGAAAATTCCATTTCCGGCTCTATTATATCAAG
>JAZODB010000180.1:0-16299 GCA_045596785.1 Eubacteriales bacterium | reverse complement strand
GATGACGCTTATTGCGATGATGATGCTTGCAACTGGGTACAGGGTATTAAGGTTCCGATCGCTGCAGCTGATGGTGGTGAAACCGAATACACAGTAGAATATACTCTTGATGACGAAGCATACACATTCGAAGTAACTGTTACTGTTGACACAGCAACCCTCGGCGTTGATGCTAATGGCAACATCACAGGTGTTACAGTTGAATTTGTTGCTACATGTGAAGCTGCTTACTCAAACGGCGTTACAATCGAAGCTAACACCTAATATTCATCTTTAAAGTACACCTTATAAAACTTTAAGATAAAGCCCCTCCGGGCCGTTTACCGGAGGGACTTTTTTTGCTTCATTGACACACGCCGCGGATTATGTTATAATGTACACAGCATTCGGCAAAAGAGGTGACTTATGAACAACAAATTTCTCCCGACTTCGCCAGAAGAAGTGGGCGGACAGCCGGATTTCATATACGTAAACGGAGACGCTTACGTCGACCATCCGTCGTTCGGTGCGGCAATAATCGGCCGCGTGCTTGAAAATGCAGGATACAGTGTGGCAATGCTGTGCCAACCGGATTGGCGTACAACCGACGATTTCCGCAAATTCGGAAAACCTCGGCTCGGATTTCTTGTTTCTTCGGGTAATATCGACTCTATGGTCGCGCACTACACCGCCTCAAAGAAGCGCAGGAGCGACGATTATTACAGCCCCGGCGGCAGGGCGGGCATGCGCCCCGACCGCGCGGTCATAGTTTACTCAAACAAAATCCGCGAGGCTTTCGGTGACGTGCCGATTCTGATAGGCGGACTTGAGGCATCCCTGCGCCGTTTCGCGCACTACGACTATTGGTCGGACAAGGTCCGCCGCTCTGTTCTCATAGACAGCCGCGCGGATATCCTCATGTACGGTATGGGAGAACGCTCCGTTTTAAGACTTGCCGAGATGCTCGAGAGAGGAATCCCTGTGAAGAAAATTCACGGAGTTCGCGGCACGGCGTACATTGCAAAACGCGGCGAAAAAATTGAATTTCCCGTAGCCGGCGGACTTGACGAGTTTGACGAGCCGTCGGGTTGGTCATATGATGAGCTGAAAGAGGATAAGCACGCATACGCCGAGGCATTTCGTGTGCAGTATGCCAATAATGATGCGATATCGGGGAAAGCGATAGTCGAATACTACGACGATAAAATGCTTGTTGTGAATCCGCCGCAGCCGCCGCTCGAACGTGATGAGCTTGACAAAGTGTACGCACTGCCGTTTACGCGCACCTATCATCCGATGTACGAGAGTATGGGCGGTGTGCCCGCAATCTCCGAGGTGAAATTTTCGATAACGCATAACCGTGGCTGCTTCGGGGGATGTAATTTCTGCGCGCTTGCTTTTCATCAGGGGCGCGCCGTTCGCTCAAGAAGCATAGAATCCTGTGTCGCTGAAGCGAAGCTGATAACGCAAATGCCTGATTTCAAGGGATATATTCATGATGTGGGAGGACCGACTGCGAATTTTCGCGCACCTGCTTGCGAAAAACAGCTCAAATCGGGAGTTTGCCCGAATAAACGCTGCCTTTTTCCAAAGCCTTGCCGAAACTTGCGTGTCGACCACAGCGAATACGTGGAGCTTCTCGGAAAAATCGAAGCACTTCCGCGCGTTAAGCGTGTGTTCATTCGTTCGGGAATCAGATTCGATTACCTCATGGCAGATAAATCAGATGCGTTTTTTAAGAAGCTTGTGCGCGACCACGTGAGCGGTCAGCTTAAGGTTGCACCCGAGCACTGCGCTCCGAATGTACTTTCTCATATGGGCAAGCCGACAGTGGAGATTTATGATAAATTCCGCGAGAAATTCGCCGCATTGTCGGCGGATTGCGGACGAGAGCAGTATCTCGTGCCCTATCTTATGTCGAGCCACCCCGGAAGTACTATGGATGATGCGGCGCGGCTCGCTCTTTATACGAAAAAAATCGGACTTGCGCCCGAACAGGTGCAGGATTTTTATCCTACACCCGGAACTGCGTCAACCGTAATGTACTATACGGGGTTTGATCCGTTTTCGGGAAAGCCTGTTTATACAGCTACGGATTACAGGGAAAAACAGCTCCAACGCGCGCTTCTCCAGTGGCGTAAGCCGGAAAATCGACGGAAAATCTACGAAGCGATGAATTATTGTACGGATGAGGGAAAAGCGGATTTGCGCGAGCTTCTCGGAATGCCGCGTGAATCGAGAGCCGAGAGCGAAAAAACGAAATCACCTCGGAATAAATCTGTCGGCAGCCGCGGCAATAAAAATGACGTCGGATCAAACAGACGACAGAAAAATATAAATCCGCGCGGAAAAAAAGTCGTCGGTCGTGTAAATAATAAGAAATCTTTTGTAAAATCGGGCAATAATCATAAAAAGAACAGTAGAGGCTGACTTGGAGGGCGTATGAAAATCCTGATGGTAACTATGTCAATGAATATCGGCGGTGCAGAAACGCACATTCTTGAGCTTTGTCGTGAGCTTGTTGCACGCGGAAATGATGTGACTCTCGCGTCATTCGGCGGTGTATATGCGGATGAGGCTGTGAAATCGGGCGTAAAGCACGTGAAATTGCCGCTGAATACGAAAAATCCTGCGTCTGTTGCAAAAGCTTACAGAGGACTTCGCGCTCTCATACTGCGCGAGCGGTTTGATTTGGTTCACGCGCACGCGAGGATTCCTGCGTTCATTTGCGGATTGCTGTGGGACAGACTGAGCTTGGATGGGTATAAATTCCGTTTTGTGACTACCGCTCATCTCGATTTTTCGGTAAATCCGCTTTGGCGGAAAATCTCACGTTGGGGTGAGCGCGTTATGGCGGTTTCCGATGATATTGCAGACTATCTTATACGAGAATACAGCTACCCCGAGGAGAGAATCCATCGGACAATCAATGGAATCGATACGGAAAAATTTTCTCCGAGCACAGATTACGAAGCGATTCTTTCGGCAAACGGTCTTGTTAAAGAAAGACGTCGAATCGTATATATGAGCAGACTTGATGCAGACCGCGCCGCGGCGGCGTTTACGCTGCTTGAAGTCGCGCCGCAGCTCTGTGAAAAATATCCCGATTGCGATATTGTTATTGTGGGCGGCGGAGGCGAGCTTGAACGCATCCGCGAAGAAGCGGAGCGCGTGAATAAAATCATCGGGCGAAATTCGGTTACGGTTACGGGCGCGGTTTCAAATACAAACGAATACTGCGCGGCGGCAGATGTTTTCATCGGTGTGTCACGCTCAGCTCTTGAGGCGATGTCGGCGGCTAAAGCGGTAATTGTTGCGGGAAATCAAGGCGCACTCGGGATTTTTGATGAATCTAAAATCAGGGATGCGTATTTGACCAACTTCTGCTGCCGCGGATTTCCATGCGAAAGTGCGGATGAAATGTTCACGGATGTGTCGCGGCTTCTCGACATGAGCTCGGAAGAGAAAGAGAAAATGGGCGCATACAACCGCGAATTTATTGAGAAAAACTACACCGTTCGCCGCATGGCAGACGATTATCTTGAAATGTATCAAATGGTCCTTGCGTCTCCGAGACCGTTTTTCGGGAAGCCGGATATTGTTATAAGCGGATATTACGGATTCGGGAATCTTGGCGACGAAAGCCTGCTTGATGTGATTGCGTCATCTATTGCATCAGAGTATCCGGGAGTAAAAATTTCGGCATTGACAAAGAAACCTCACTCGGATTCTCAGCGTACAGGGTTGAAGTGCGCTTCAAGATTCAATATGATAGCTGTTTTCGGTATGCTTTCGGGCGCGAAGCTTCTCATATCAGGCGGAGGCAGTCTTCTTCAGGATTCAACAAGCAAGAGAAGCCTTAGATACTATGCAGGTGTAATTAAATTTGCGAAATATCTCAGGTGCCGAGTTTTTATTTATGCAAACGGAATCGGA
Source organism: Eubacteriales bacterium (assembly GCA_045596785.1). Taxonomy (GTDB): domain Bacteria; phylum Bacillota; class Clostridia; order Oscillospirales; family CAG-272; genus UMGS1696. Next base: position 12,384 of record JAZODB010000180.1, on the reverse strand, counting down.
CCGATAAAATACAAATCAAATAAGCGTCTGACGTCAATGGTTGTGTCAAGTGCAGATGCAGTATCTGTTCGTGATGAGGATTCTCGCGCTGAGCTTATTTCACTTGGCGTTCCCGAAGAAAAAATCACGCTGAGTGCCGACCCTACTTCCATTATAAAGCCCGCTCAACGTGAAAAAACGGAAGAAATTCTGAGGGAGCTTGGCGTATACGGGAAATACTTTGTGGTTTCGGTAAGACCAATCAGCGTCAGAGCGGGGAGCGCCGCGGGGGCTGAAGCGGAAAACGAGGCGATAGTCGCGAGGATTGCCGACACATGCTGTAAAATAAACCGCGATCACGGCTTAACTCCGATTCTCGTGCCGATGCAGCTTTCTGCGGACTTGGATATATGCGAAAAAATTTCAGAAAGAATTTCAGGTCACGGGATACAATCTGCGATTTATAAGGCAAAATCCGCATCAAAGCTGATGGGGATTTTAGCCGATGCTCAGTTTACCTTGGGGATGCGACTGCACATTATTATTTTTGCTTCATCGGTAGGATGTCCCGTGATTGGAATTTCGTATGATCCGAAGGTTTCTTCTATGATGCATCGTCTTGGACAGCGATGTTGCGTTGAGCTTAAGCGTGACTCGGCAGAAGATGGCTTGATGGAGGAAATCCTTGCACATGCTGTTACAGTCAGTGAAAATCGGGATGAAATACAGAAAGAGCTATTTGAAAACGCAGACAGAATGAGCAGATTATGCCGAAATGATATAGACGAGGTTGGAAAGCTGATATAAAAGCAAAATCAGCCGCATGAAAAAAGGGTTGTCGCATTAAGGATAATTTATCCAAAAATGCGACAACCCCTTATTATATTTTATCAGCCAAAAGTGTTATTTATGTGAGCGCTCATTACCAAACACGCCGCGCTGAATCCGTACTTTATCTTTCTTCTCTGAAGTATGCAAGACCGAGTGATGCAGGCGGCTGAGATTCGCGCTTGCGGCGCAGACTCACCACTACGAGCACTATGATTGTTACGATGTACGGTATCATTTGGTAGAGACTGCTTGTGCGGTCTACGTTTGTGATTCCGATGAGCTTGGGCAAGAAGTTGTACAGCCAATACAGCATACCGAACAGATATGCACCCCAAATAGCGTTGAGGGGCTTCCATGTTGTGAAAATTACGAGAGCGACAGCGAGCCAGCCGAGAGCTTCGATTTGCTCGGTTGTAGCCCAGATTCCGTTATTATAGTCAAGGACATAGTACAGTCCTCCGATTCCGGAAATACCTGCTCCGATAATGGTAGATAGGTATTTGTACTTTGTTACGTTAATTCCCGCGGCATCTGCGGTAGCGGGATTTTCGCCGACAGCGCGGAGATTAAGTCCTGCGCGGCTCTTGTTTAGAAACAGGTGCATTATTACAGCTACCGCGACAGCAAAGTACGCGAGGAATCCGTATGAGAACAGCGCCTCGCCGACGACTCCCAAATGGTCGGAAAGAATCGGGATTTTCTTTGTAAAGGCGGAGTTTGAGATAGGCGCGGCAGTGTAAACCTCGCCTTTTAGAAGGAGCGCGCCGAAGAAGTTTGCGACACCCATTCCGAATGTTGTGAGTGCAAGACCTGTTACGTTTTGATTTGCGCGGAGTGTAATTGTCAGGAAGCTGTAAATCAGTCCGCCTATTGCCGACGCGGCAAATGCACAGAGCATTGCGATTATGACGCAAAGTATGAGCGATGGATTTTCAACCGAGTTTTCATAAAGATAAGATGAGGCAAAGCCCGCAAACGCGCCGAGATACATAATTCCGGGAACTCCGAGGTTTAGATTGCCGGATTTTTCTGTGAGAATTTCTCCCATTGACCCGAACATTATGATTGTTCCGAATTGAATCGCGCGTCCGAGCCACGCAATAATATTTGTTTCTATAATCATTATGCGTTACCTCCGTTTACGAATCCTGCTTCCGTTTTTGTGTTCTCATCGTTTTCGTCTTTTTTGTGACGGAAAAGCATTCTGTAATTGATGAAAAACTCACTTCCGAGTATGCAGAACAAAATCACGCCGGATATTATATCGGCAATGTAATCGTTAAGCATGTATGCCGAGGCGATTTGCCCTGCGCCTTTTTCAAGGAATATGAGGAGGAACGAAATCAGTGCCATGTAGAATGTGTTGAATTTTGAAAGCCACGCCACTATTATCGCGGTAAAGCCGTATCCTCCGGCGGTGTTTGTTGCAATTGTGTGCTTGTTTCCCGCGACTGTAATGAATCCGCAGAGACCGCATATCGCGCCCGATATAATGAGAGTGCGGATGGTTACGCGGCGCACATTAATACCTGCATAGCGCGCGGTTTTTTCGGATTCTCCGACAACGGAGATTTCATAGCCGTGCTTGGTACGCTTGAGATAAATGTACATTAAAACTGTAAGCACAGCGACAATAATGATGTTTATTGTGAAATCATGACCGAGGATTTTCGGGAACCAGCCTATTTTTGTTCCCATGTTGATTGTTCCGAGCGATGACGCTTGACCGCGCATTATATTGGTTGAATATGCCACAAGCTGAATTGCGACGTAGTTCATCATAAGCGTGAACAGAGTTTCGTTTGTGTTCCAATTTGCTTTGAAATATGCGGGAATAAAGCTCCAAAGTGCGCCTGCGGCAACACTTGCTATAAACATTGCGGCAAAAAGCAGGGGAGTCGGAAGCTTTTGACCGAGGTGAATCATACACAGAGCAGTTGCAAATCCCCCCATAAGAACCTGACCTTCTGCGCCGATATTCCAAAATCGCATTTTAAATGCAGGGGCAAGTGCAATTCCGACGCAGAGCAGTGAAACCATATCGCGCATAGCCCATGCGAATCTGAGCGGAGTTTGAAATGTAGCTTTGAAGATTTCCAAATAAACTGCAATTGGATTGAGCCCGGTTACCAGAACGATAAAAATTGCATCAAGCACCAAAGCAAGCAAAATAGAGACAGCTCTTATCAGAATTTTCTTCGGCATAGTGAGCGCGTCACGCTTTGCTATTCTTATAAAAGGCTCACGTATTATTAATTTAGCACCTTTTTGTACAGTGTTCATCTGTCATCCTCCTTGGTATCGGTGGACTTAGTCATAAGAAGTCCGATTTCCTCTTTTGTGGCTTTTCTGCCATCAAGTATTCCGGTTATTTTTCCGGCACTGAGAACGAGTATACGGTCACATAAATCGATGAGAACGTCAAGGTCTTCTCCCACATAGATTACAGCGACTCCTTTTTCCTTCTGCTCGTTAAGAAGATGATAGATTGTATATGATGTGCCGATATCAAGTCCGCGCACAGCGTAAGCTGTCAAGAGGACTGCGGGGGCGGCGGCTATTTCACGCCCGACTAAAACCTTTTGTACATTTCCGCCTGAGAGACGCCGCACGGGAGTATTTGTGGATGGTGTGACGACGGAGAGTTCTTTCTTTATTTCATCGGCAAGCTCGCTTGGCGCTTTTCTTTCGACGAATATTGACTTACCTTTCTCATAGCTCTTGAGCATCATATTGTCAGTCATACCCATTGAAGCGACAAGCCCCATACCGAGTCTGTCTTCGGGGACAAAGGAAAGTGTAATACCGAGTTCTTTAATCTGCCGCGGAGTCAGTCCGATGAGATGCTTTGCTTCGTTTTCTTCACCGGGAGCGAAGTATTCAATCGCCGATTCGGCAGACGGATGCTGGAGACCTGCTATTGATTCAAGGAGTTCTTTTTGACCGCATCCCGAAATTCCTGCTATACCGAGTATCTCGCCTCCGAAGGCTTCGAAAGATACATTTGAGAGTACGGGAACACCGTCTGTTCCCATAACGGACAGATTTTTGACAGACAGTCTTTTAACGGTGTTTTTAGGTTCGGGACGCCCGATGTTGAGCGAGACTTTTTTGCCGACCATCATTTCGGTAAGTGAAAGCTCGGTTGCTCCCGAAGTGTCTACCGTGCCGATGTATTCACCCTTGCGGAGTATTGACACACGGTCCGATACTTCGAGTACTTCGTGTAGCTTGTGGGTGATAATGACGATAGCTTTTCCGTCATTTTTCATTTCGCGCATTACTGCAAAAAGCTTTTTTGTTTCCTGAGGTGTCAGAACGGCTGTCGGCTCATCGAGTATTAAAATATCGGCTCCGCGGTACAGTACCTTAACGATTTCGAGAGTCTGCTTTTGCGAAACCGTCATTTCGTAAACCTTCTGCTCGGGGGTTATATCGAAGCCGTATTTATCGCAGATGGAGCGAATCTTGTCATTTACGGCTTTCATGTTGAGCGTTTGTTTTCCCGGTAGTCCCAAAATAATATTTTCGGCGGCGGTAAAAACATCAACAAGCTTGAAGTGCTGATGTATCATGCCGATTCCGAGCGAGAAAGCATCAGCAGGGGAAGAAATTTTGACTTCGTTTCCGCCGACAATTATACGTCCTTCGTCGGGGTAGTATATGCCCGATAGGATATTCATGAGGGTTGTTTTTCCGCTTCCGTTTTCTCCGAGAAGGGAAAGTATCTCTCCGCGCCTTATTGAAATGGAAATTTTGCTGTTTGCCGCGACTTTACCGAAGTATTTGCTGATATTTATAAGTTTGATTGCATCTTCCATTGGCAAGGAATACGCTCCTTTCACTGTTCTGATAATCAAAATTGAGGGAAGCCGTTTTGCGATGACTTCCCTCTTTTGATTTCGCTTTTTGATTTTAAAATTATTTCTCGATGATACCGTCTATTCTGATTGAGAAGTAAGGAGCGCTTCTGAATGTGGATTCTGTAAACGCACCGTCAACGATACATTCTACCTGTTCACCGGCATATACAACTGTCGGAGGATTTGTTGACCAATCCATGAAAGACATATCAACAATGCAGCTTGTTACATGACCGTCAGCATCTGTTTTAACTGTGCATGTATTCTGCTCTGCGGATACGGTGAACTTGGAGGTATCAAATACCTTGATTGAACCGTCTTTTATACCCTTTTCGACTTCAGCTACCTTTTCGGCTGTGCCTGCAGCGCAGGAATTTCCGAGAGTTGTGATGCCTACACCGTTGTTGTCAAGACCGTAAGCAACGTCTGTACCGAATTCAGCTTTCTTCTGGAAAAGCTCTTTATAGAATACGGACCATGTGTTTGTGGGGGAGGTAAGAGCTGCTGTGGGAGCTGTTTCGAGCATGTCTACGTTGTAGCCGACGGAGTAGCAAACCTTGCCCTGACCGAGGAGTTTTTCACATGCGGAGGGAGCACCTGTGGAGTCAGCGTGCTGACCGATGATAACGCAGCCGTTAGCAACAAGAGCTTCGGCAGCAGCGGCTTCAAGGTCGATATCAAACCAAGAGTTTGTGTAGTTTACTTCCATTGTTACGTTTTCAACGATGGAGCGGATTCCGAGGAAGAATGCTGTGTAACCGGAAACAACTTCTGCATAGTTGAATGCGCCGACGTAACCGATTTTTACGTTTCCGTCAGCATCGAAGTGTTCGGGAGTTTCGGAGGCGGAGATTGTACCGTTTTCGAGAAGCTCGGCAACCTTCATACCTGCTACAACACCGGAAATATAACGAGATTCAAAAACTTTTGTGAAACCGTTCTTGAGGTTTGGTGCACCGGAGATAGCGGCGAAGTCACCGGTTACGCTTACGAATGTAACTTCCGGGAAATCTTCCGCAGCCTGTACTATATATGTCTGATGACCGTAGCTGTTTGCTATGATTATGGAGCAACCCTGACCGACAAGGTCGGAAGCGGCATCAAAGCAGGAGGAGTTTTCCTCAACTTTAAACTTCCAAATAATCTGCGATTCGGATATGCCGAGTTCTTTTGCAGCTTCTTTAATACCGTCCATGTGTGCTTTTGTATAACCTTCGGTTTCGTCACCGACCATTATTGCACCGATTTTGAGATCAGCACTGACATCTGCATCACATGAGGTGAATAAAGCGGCCGCGGTAAGCATCATTGCGATTGCCATAATAAAAGCGGCGAGTCTCTTGAACATTTTCTGTTCCTCCTAAAATTTTAATAATTAAAAATATATTCTAAATATCCGTGCGGATAAATTAGACGTTTTCAGCAGAACTTGATTCCGTTTTCGTTCATTGACGCTATTTTTGCGAGCGATTCCACGCGCACACCTTTTCCTCTGACAATTTCGCCTCCATGCTGATAAGCCTTTTCGATTACTATACCTGCTCCCGCTACTTCAGCTCCGGCAGAGTCTATGAGAGAAAGCAACGCGAGAAGCGCACTTCCTTTCGCGAGAAAATCGTCGATTATGAGTACGCGGTCATCTGAGGAGAGAAATTCGCGCGACAGACGGATGTTGTATGCCCGTTCGTGAGTATAGCTGTATACCTCGGCGGTATAAACATCTCCCGAAATATTGTTTGTCGGAGTTTTTTTCGCAAAAACAACGGGGACTTCAAAGTACGATGCTGTAAGGCATGCGATTCCGATTCCCGATGCTTCGATGGTGAGTATTTTTGTAATGCCATCATCTTTGAACAGTCGATAGAATTCGCGGCCAATTTCGGATATGAAAGGAACATCGATTTGGTGGTTGAGGAAACAATCCACCTTAAGCACATTGCCTGCACCGATCTTTCCGTCCTTTAATATCCTGTCTTCGAGCAATTTCATATGAAGCCCCCGATATTATGTTTTTAAGAATAGATATTAACATTATACACATTTTTTCGTAATAATTCAATTAACCGATAATATAAAATAATGTGCATTTTAAAGAGATTATTTGTAATTTATTGACAATAAATGTGTTTTTTAGTTAAAAAAATAAGAAAATCAGTGATTTTCAGGCAGTGAAGCCACGTCAACCCATCCTATTGCACGCGAGTATTTAAAAAGCTCATCGGGTGTCATCTTTACGGCACTGTTTGAGCTTCCGCACGCAGGGAATACCGTTTCGAATCTTTTGAGTGATTCGTCAAGGTAAACCTCAACTCCGTCGTTTACGGCGAACGGACAAACTCCGCCCACTGCGTGTCCTACCATATCTACCGCTTCTTCGTGAGTAAGCATTTTTGCTTTGTAGCCGAATACTGCCTTGAATTTTTTGTTATCCACCCGCGCATCTCCTGCCGAAACTACAAGCAGAGCATGTCCGTCTTTAGACATGAACGAGAGAGTTTTTGCGATTCGCGCACCCTCCACGCCGAGAGCTTCCGCCGCAAGCTCGACTGTGGCACTTGAAACATCGAATTCCATAATACGCTCTTCTATTCCGAGGGTGCGGAAGTAGTTTCTTACCTTTTCAATTGACATAAAAAGACCGCCTTTCAAAATTTATTTACATTATACCACAAAAAATTCCGATTTGAAAGATTTTTTTGAAATTATTCTGACATTAGAAAAAAGATCTGCCGCAAAGCATTTAAATCAAAGCTTTGCGGCAGCCGCTATGAAATTATTTTACCAAATGGCGTTTAATTTTTCTCGTTGTTGTTTTTTCAAAATCGGTTTTTCTGAACTCAAGCTTGTGAATCTGCTTAAATGAGGGGAGACGCTTATTGAGCGCGGTAATCGATTTTTGTATTTCTCCGCGGATATCGTTTTCCGAAAAGTCGGGATATTTTTCGTATGCAGGATAGATTACGGCAACAAGCTTTGTTGCACCGTCATCTTCCTCGCGCCCCACAACAACCGATTCTTCTATTGTGTCTATTTCGGCAAGATATTCTTCGATTTCTTCGGGGAAAATATTTTTTCCGTTGTCGAGAACTATCACGGATTTGAGGCGTCCTGTTATAAAGAGATATCCGTCGGAGTCCATATATCCGACATCACCTGTTTTAAACCAGCCATCATCGGTGAAAGCCAAGGCATTTGCCGCGGGGTCCATGTACCCAAGCATTACATTGTCGCCGCGCACCTGGATTTCTCCCGAAACATATCCGGCTTCGTTTGTCTCAAGTCCCTCTATGCGAATCTCACAGCACGGTACCGCTGTGCCGACAGAGCCGCATTTTCTCTTGTAATACGGAGTGACAGCGACGAGGGGGGAGCACTCGGTGATTCCGTATCCCTCATATATGGAAATTCCGAAAGTTTCAAAAATCGGTATCATTTCAGGATTGAGCGCGGCGCCTCCGCATATGATTTTTTTGAGCCTTCCGCCGAATGCGTCACGAACATCGCGGAACAGAATTTCGCTCATATCGAGACCGGCGAAGCTTAGGTAGTGCGCGATTTTTGTTGCCGCAGGCAGAATTTTTCCTTTGCCGGAGCGTTTTGCTTCGGAAAGGATTTTTTTGTACATGGTTGTAACGAAAAGAGGCACAAGCACAAGTCCCGTGGGACGATATTCCTTGAAATTTTTCAGGACATATCGCAGAGAATCGTTTATACAGAATGTCATACCGTAGTTGCACCCTGCGAGAGTACATGCAAGCTCGTACGTGTGATGAAGAGGGAGTACGGACACGAGAACGTCATCGGGCTCGAAATCAACGGTTTCGCACGCACTTGTAACAACGGAGAAGATATTTCTTTGGCAAAGCATGACGCACTTTGAGGTGCCTGTTGTGCCCGATGTGAAGAGAAGCTCGCAGCAGCGTTCTTCATCGCGGTCGGGAACAAATTCGATATTGCTTTTTCGGCCTATGGAAATTATGCCTGCGTATGTTACTGTTGCATCGGTTTTCTGTTCCGGTGCGTCTATCGGGATAAGCAGGCGGAGAGTCTTGTGATTTTCGGCGATTTTCGGCATAATCTCGTTAAATGACGAAGAATATACAACAGCTTGAACGTCGGCTGTTTCAAAGAACTTTGAAATTTCGAGAGGATCAAGCTCTTTATCCATAGGAACCACTACATTTCCCGATGCGAGAATAGCTATATAAGCGGCAACCCAATACGGAGAGGCTTCACCTATTACCGAGATTTTTACCCCTGCCGAAGCACCGAATGTTTCGGTCAGACCGAGGGAGAAGTTCTGCACCATTGATACAAAATCCGTGTATGTTATATCCTGGGTTTCGTTTTTTTCTTTCCAAGCGAAGATTTTTTTGTCGGAATGCAGGCGAAGTACGCTCAGATATTCAGCTATGTTACGCACGGGAGTGAAAACACGTTCGGTTTTCTTGTGATTTTTTACTTTATAATGTTTATTCATGATTTCTCCGTTCATTTTTATTATTAATCACCTGAAAGCGCGAGAAGATTATTGTCAAATACAGCGAGTACGGTGTAGAATGTTTCGAGCTGCTCGGAGGAGATACCCGATGAGATTTTCTCAACTGCATCTCCTATCATTTCATTTACTCGGTTCATCACCTTTTTGCCGTTTTCGGTTAGGTGCAGATGCTTTTTATAATGAGCATTTTTTTCCGGTGAGGCATATTCCACATAACCGAGCTCTCGCAAATCGTTTGTAATCCGCGAGATAAACGCTTTGTCCACACTGCACATTTGAGACAGCTCGCCGGCTGTAAGACCGTGCTGCTCTTTGAAAAGGCAGTACATGAACATGAGGTGCATACTGCGAAGACCGAAGTCTGACAGATGGTCGTTCTTGTATTTTTGGATTTTTTTGAGTATAGTATCCATCGCTATCGAAAAGCGAATGAATCTATCCTCTCGTGCAGTCTCTGTCATAGTTTTCTCCGATAAAATAATCAGTTAAAATGTTGACTTGTCAAAAATTATGATTAAGTATAACATGCCGAAAAATATTTGTCAATAGGATTTTTATAAAAAAGTCGGAAGAATATGATAAATAAGTGTTTTGCGATATAATTTTTGAAGCTTTGCTCAACTGTCGTTCTGTGCGCGCTGAATAATCTGTCCACAAGCGTATTTTCCGTCTGCGCGTTCAAGGAGTACGGTTATTTTATCTCCGTCGCGTACTATTTCCATTTTCGGTCCTTGATAAGCATAGAAATCCGACGACAGTATCCCATGCATGATTTTTTCGCCGACCACGTTTCCGAGGTATTTCACCGTGTAGGTTTTGTCGAGCGGTTTATCTTCCGTCGGCGCCTGTGCTCTTTTCAAGCTCCGCACGACGAGCGCGTAATTTGAGATAATCCTCAAGAATAAGCCTTGCCGACAGCGCATCTACGGTTTCCTTTCGCTTTTTCCCGCGGACATTGTTTTCGCTTAGAATTTTATGAGCGGATACCGTTGTCAGACGTTCGTCGTACATTTCGTATGGGATTTTTGTAAGCTCCGACAGCTCTGCGGCGAATGCCTTGCATTTTTCGCTCCGCCAGCCTGAGCTTCCGTCCATATTTACGGGATTCCCGATAACGATAAGCTCGGCGCGAAGCTCAAGAACACGTTCTCCGACCGCGGCAAGAGCCTTTTTGTACCCTTCGGCTGTGATGCATCCTGCCTCGTGCGCCATCATTTCGTATTTATCGCATACGGCGATTCCCGTTCTTGTGTCTCCGAAGTCAATTCCGACTATTATCATTTACTGTACTCCAATCGGTAAAATATTCAGTCCTCATCCTCAGCCATAACCGCATCGGCATTGTCCGCAGTCGATTCTGTGGCAATTTTGTTTTTTGCGTAAGCTATGACTTCATCACGTGTGGGAATGGATGATGATGCACCTTCCTTGGTGACGGAAATCGCGGCTGCACAGGTAGCGTATTTGACGGCTGAGACAATATTGTGATTCTGAAGGTATACGTAAACCATGACTGCCGTGAAAACGTCACCTGCCGCTGTGGTGTCAACTGCTTGAACCTTTTCGGCGGGAATCATGTAGTATTCGCGTCCGTCATAAATGAATGCACCGCGTTCGCCGAGCTTTATCACAATATATTTGGCATCAATGATTGTGGACAGCTTTATGGCGGCGCGCAGACAGCTTTCCTCACTCGTCGGCGCGATTCCCGTGAAAATTCTGGTTTCACTTTCGTTTGGAGAGAAAATTTCTATTTTGCCGAGCTTTGAGAGCGGAAAATCAAGGCGCGCCGGTCCTGCATCTATGAAAAGAGGAATTCCCGCTTCGTTTGCGCGGCGTGAAGCTTCGATTATTGCATCATCGGGAATTTCGAATTGCAAATACACAGCGTCGGGATAGCACGTGAAGCCTTCCTCGATATCGGTGATGTTCATTTTTGTGTTGGCGCCCGGATAAACGATAATTCGGTTTTTTCCATTATCTTCAACGAGGATTGACGCAAGTCCTGTCGACTCGCTTTCATCCTCGGAAATGTAGCGTGTGTCGATTCCTTCTCGCTGATAAAGAGAGGTCAGGCGCTTTCCGTTCGAGTCCTTGCCGATTTTGCAGACAAACACGCAGTCTGCACCGAATCGGGCGAATGAAATTGCACTGTTTGCGCCCTTTCCGCCGGGTACATATGAATATTTAAGCTCAGGCTCGGAAACCGTCTCGCCCGAGTATGGTACACGACGCATACGCTGAACAAAATCAATATTGGCACTGGAAATTACAAGAATTCTTTGCTTTTTCATAATAATATTTTCCTCCTTTAATAATAATGATAGTGTGGTCAGTACAGATCTGTGCGTTCGGTTACGTTTTCGGAGTTCGGATAACAGGTTAAATCGAGAATACGCTGATTTGAGCTTCCGCGGTATTTAAGCGTTACATCCCTTTTCGCAAGAACAAACGGTCCGTCAACGAGAAGGTCTGTTACGGTGAGAAGCTTTTTTATTGATAAATCTGTGCGTGCTTTTTCTGCGAGAGTCTCCCAAGTGTATCCCGAGTATGTCATCACATTAAGTCCCATTTCGTGAGCGGCACATCCGATTTCGTAAAGCTCGTTTCCCCAAAGAAATGGCTCACCGCCCGAAAACGTCACGCCGTCAAGCTGCTTCATTTGTCGGATTGCGTCAATAACCTCAAAAGTAGTGGAAGGAATACCTCCCGATATATCATGAGAGAGCGGGTTGTGACATCCTTCGCAGTGGTGCGGGCATCCTTGCACGAAAATCGCGCACCTGAGACCGGGACCGTCGACTATTGATTCGTCGACCTTTCCGAACAGCCTCAGAGAAAGATTTTCGGGCATATGGAAAAAATCTGCTGCCGAATATCGTTTTGGCATATGAAGAGCGGACATGGAATTTTTTCCTCGGTTTTCTTAAAATATATTCTTTATTATTATAGCTTAAAATACAACGAAAATCAACATTATTATATGTCTTTGAAAAATCTTTTTAAGGAGTATAACAAAATATGGAATTGATTTACATGTTATATCTTTTATAATGTGCGAAAAAATATTTAAAGTGACGAAAAATGTTATTTTGCCAAAAAATCGGAGTTTTTATCTTGATTACTGCCCTTAAAAGGAGTAAAATACTATGGGCGATTGAATTTTATTAAATATTTTTTTGAAAGAAAGGCGAAACGGTGGAAATCCTT
>JAZODB010000179.1:0-19087 GCA_045596785.1 Eubacteriales bacterium | reverse complement strand
TTAAAAAATGTATTGACTTTCAATCTTGAGTGTGATATAATTTGAAAATGATAATCATTTTCAAATTATGGTGGTTTAAATATGCCTGAAACAAGATATAAGACGAAACAAAGAGACGAGATTCTTCGATTTTTCATGGATAACGAAGATAAATGCTTTTCCGCGAAGGATGTATTCGAGCGTGTGAAAGCGGGAGAAGCGACGGTTTTCCGAACGATATCGACACTTACAAAAGAAGGTAAACTGAAAAGATTCACGGGAGATTCGTCACGTGGAGAATGTGCGTATTACCAATACAATGTGTGTGAAGACAAGCCGTCTCATATTCATCTGAAATGCGATGACTGCGGTAAGCTCATTCATATGGATTGTGAATTTATGAGTGAAATAATTACGCATTTCGAGCTTGACCACAGCTTTTCTGTCGACTGTGGGAAAACGGTAATTTACGGCAGATGCGAAGAATGCAGAAATTCACATGTGGGTGCGAAGCGGGTGGATTGCCATGAATAAAATTATGTGTATCATATTGTGTATTTTGTGTGTCATTGGCTCATTCACATCATGTGCCGCATATGAGGATGACGGTAAAATAAAGGTTGTTGCCACAAATTTTGCGATGTATGATTTTTCAAGAGCTGTGTGCGGCGATGAATGTTCTGTTGAAATGCTTCTTGCCCCGGGCAGTGAATCTCACGATTTTGAAGCTACACTTGAGGATGTGGCGAAAATCGCTTCCGCGGATATTTTTGTTTATGTAGGCGGAGAAAGCGATGAGTGGGTTTATGATGTTCTCGATTCGTCGGACATATCGGTGGATTCAATGAAAATAGTGCGTGCCATTGACTGCGTGGAAACATATTCGGAGGATTCAAGCCTTGTTTTTGATGCGGAACATGAGCACACACATAGTCATGAGGATTCACATGATGAATTATCGGATGTGGATGAGCATGTTTGGACATCAATACCAAATGCCATATTGATAATCAACGAGATTACGGAAGCGGTAGCTGAGATTTGTCCGGAGTCCTCGGAAAAAATAAAGGAAAATGCCGAGAGGTACATTGAGGAGCTTCGCGGAGTGGATTCCGAAATGACCGACATGATAAACGGGGCGGATAAGAATCTTATTATTGTGGCTGACCGTTTTCCATTCATATATATGACGGAGCATTACGGCTTAAGATATTATGCGGCTTTTGACGGATGCTCATCGGCAACCGAGCCTTCACTTGCGGTTATAAATTCTCTTGTCGAGAAAACCAGGGAAAACGAGATTGATACAATATTCGTCATAGAGTTTTCCGACCGCAGGACAGCATCCGCTATTGCCGAAGAGACAGGCTGTACTGTTCTTGAGCTTTCCTCAGCCCATAACATAACAAGGTCGGAGCTTGAGTCGGGTATTACGTACGCGGATGTCATGAGAAGAAATATTAGCGCGCTGAAAGAAGCGTTGAACTAACGAAACGGAGACGGTATGGAATTAATTACTGCAAAAGATATTACACTCGCATATGATGGGCATACCGCGGCAAAGCATGTTAATTTTGAATTGCAAGACGGTGATTATCTCTGCGTTGTGGGGGAGAATGGCTCGGGTAAAAGTACATTGCTTCGAGCAATTACAGGTGAAATAAAGCCGGTTGCCGGAAAATTGACGATTGACAACGAAATAAAGCGCGGCGGTATAGGATATCTTCCGCAGCAATCCAAAATACAGCGCGATTTTCCTGCGTCTGTCCGTGAAGCTGTACTTTCCGGATGTGTCAGGCGCGAGCATTTCGGTCCCTTTTGGAGCAATGAATCAAAAAAAAGAGCAGCGGATGCAATGGAGCTTCTCGAAATCGGCAAATTAGCCGACAAATCTTTCGGAGAATTATCCGGAGGACAGCGTCAGAGAGTACTTCTTGCCCGCGCAATTTGTGTTTCCGAGAGGATTCTGCTCCTTGACGAGCCGGTAACGGGTCTTGACCCCGAAGCCGCTCATGAAATGTACAGAGCTATCGGAATGATAAATCGAGAAAAAAACTGTGCGATAATGATGGTTACGCATGATATTCAGTGTGCGCTCAGAGAGGCATCAAGTGTACTTTCAATGTGCAGAGGACATTCTTTTTTCGGGACTGTTGCGGAATACACAAAGCATGAGCAGCTTGACGAGGAATATGATAAACACCTGCATAAAAACTGTTCGGAAAATTGAAAGGTTGTAAGCTTAATAATCGGAGGAAATATGACTTTTGCTGAAATGTTTGCGTCTGAGTTTCTAATTCGCGTTATAGTTCGTGCACTTACAGTCGGAGTTCTCGTTTCGCTGTGTTCCGCTGTGCTCGGAGTCAGTCTTGTTTTGAAAAGATATTCGATGATAGGTGACGGCTTGTCACATGTGGGCTTCTTTGCTGTTGCACTTTCCGCGTGTGCGGGAGTTTTTTCGGCGTACTCTATGGAAATATCGGTGGTTATCGTCGTTCTTGCCGCTGTACTTATTTTAAGACTTTCTAAAAATGATGGCAGAATGAACGGAGATTCTGCGTGCGCTGTTGTATCGACTGGAGCTGTGGCTCTCGGTACGCTTATGTATAATTTAACGGGAGGAAGAAGCGGTGATATCTGCAACTCTCTGTTCGGCTCAGCATCGGTTGTAACGATTTCGGATAAGGATATGATTATTTCGATTGTTCTGTCTGTGGCTGTGATTTTTTGGTTTTTGCTGTTCTCGAAGATAATTTTCGCTGTGACATTTGACGAAACTTTTTCTCATGCGGCAGGGATATCAACTGAGTCTTTTGGGTTAACGCTCGCTGTGCTTACAGG
Source organism: Eubacteriales bacterium (assembly GCA_045596785.1). Lineage (GTDB taxonomy): Bacteria > Bacillota > Clostridia > Oscillospirales > CAG-272 > UMGS1696. The sequence continues at coordinate 16,267 of JAZODB010000179.1, read as the reverse complement.
AATTACAATTGTTGTCGGGATGAAAATGATGGGGGCAATTATGATTTCGGCTTTGATTATTTTTCCCGCACTTACCGCTATGCGCATTACGAACAGCTTTAGGTTGACTGTAATTTTATCGGCTGTAATATCAGTAGTGTGCTTCATTTTGGGATTTTTTGCGGCTTGCCGATATTCGCTTCAAACGGGGGCTGCGGTGGTAGCGGCAGAGCTTGTTTGCTTTGCTGTGGTATGTGTTGTAAGCGAAATAATATCGTTTATACGTCTTAGGTTACGAGGGAAATCTGCGTAATGTATCGGAAATTGAGTGGATTTTGGGGAACGCCGCAGAGTTGGAAATATCAACAAGTCGTGGGGATATTATATAAATCGAGAGCATTTGTTGCCTTTAGGTTTTGATGAGGTGGATTTTATCCCATATCAAATTGTAAATTTGCTGAGATCTTTAGCCAAGGGGGAAGTCTACCCTTTTGTATTGTCATTCATTTTGAATACGGTAAAAACGTAATTCCACTTGAATGGCAATAAGGTTTTCCTTTTCTGTTTAAGATTTGTTTGGCGACAAAGGATTTGCGTTTTTCGGTGCGTGGCTTCGGTCGCGCACTTTTTCGTTATACAAAAATACTTATACTGACGTTATTATACCATATATGATAAAGTTGTCGAGTGAAAAAATAATTATTTTAAGATTTTTTTCCATAGAGACTTGTGGTTAAGATTGTTTTTTTTATATTTGATATTCCTATCCACAAGCCTGCGGAAATCAGCAATGCCCCGAATATCACTTGCAGATATGATTCTGAAATATTATTCCGTATTACGGAGCCGAGGTATACTCCGGGTATTGCTATTGCGGAACAAAATAATGCCGAACGTAAATTTTCCGCCGATTTTCGTTTTATGCGGTACACTGCGGATGCTCCTGCCGAAATAATGTAGAAAAGAAGATTCACAGCTTGAGCCGCAGTCTGATTCACACCTTTGAACAATGTCAGGTACACAATGAGAAGACCGCCGCCGCCGATTCCGCAGCCTGATGCCGCGGCGAGAATAAGCATTACAATAAAATCCGAAAAAAACATTTTCACCTCATAATCATTGATATTCCGGAGTAAACGGTAAGAGCGGCGAATGCAAGATTGAGCCATACCGCATTTATTTTTTCTTTAATTACAGCACCGATATACCCTCCGATAACGGCACACGGCGCAATTTTTATTATTTCCGGCAGTGTTATAAGATTCCTTGGATACATCATGAGAGAAATAACGGAAACGGGAATAACACACATAACAGAAAAACCGTACATCTGCTTTCCGTCACCTCCACCGCCGTTAATCAGCCGAGAAATTATCATGAAAATAATTCCGCTCCCCGCTCCGATAAGACCGTTTATAAATCCGGCAGCAGCGGACAAAAAGATTACGGAACTTAAGATAAAAATGCTGTACGGATGAGAACTTTTATCCATATTTTGACCTCTTAAAAATTTATTGTAGGTAATTATTGAATATTTCCCGAAAAATCACCTTGTAATTTGTGCGTTTACATGTTAAAATATATATTGGAATTATATTGCCGACAAGTAATGGCTTATAATGAGATTTTGTACATAGTATATCCGATTTTATATCTTAAATAAGTGAAAATAAATATTTTAATAAATATTGAAATTTATCCGGAAAGGAAAAATTATGCCGCAAGCCAAAAAAAATACAAAAAGCTCCGGAAAATCAACACCGAAGAAAAATCAAACCGCAAAGAAAAGCACTGCGGTACATAATAATGTCAAAAATGATTCCTCATCTCCATCGTTTCTTTCGCAGGCAGCACCGTATGTCATGGCACTTACAGCGGTGTTCATCGGAGTGTGCGTTATAATCGGAGAGGGAAAAATAGGCGGCGGAATACGCGGAGTTCTTACCGGACTTTTCGGCGGAGCCGCGTATGCACTTCCGTTATTTCTTCTGCTTCGCACAATATTTTGGGCACGCGATACCGAGGAGGGGCAGAACACAGGGCGCACAGTTTGTACCGCTATTGTGTATATCCTTGTGACAATGCTGCTACATTATATAGGAGGTGGCACTGCCGCTCTGTCCGCAAAAGAGCATTATCAAAATGGTGCCGAGCTTATCGGCGGAGGAGTTGTCGGCGGAATTCTCGGTCAGCTTCTGCAAATGGGCTTTGGAAAAGCGTGTTCTCTTATAATAATCATATCCGCAGCAATTCTTTTGTCCCTTTATATTGTGGGGGTTACTCCGCGCGGTGTATTTATTTATATAGCATATAAGATTAAGTTCGCAAAAGAAAAGAAAACCGAACGTGATGAGAAAAGGAAAAACGCTCCTCCGAGCAAAAGCAAGGTGCGCGAGGAAGAATATCTCGAATATTTGCGCAAAAAGAAATGTCGTGAGAAAGAGTCGAATAATAATTCCGAGGTCTCAGGTCACTACTCGGCAGATGAGGCAAATCAGATGTCATTGCCTCGCTCGCAGCCTACGGTTTACCATGTTAAAAAAAGAAGAGCGGCTGATTTGGCGTATGATAATCCGACCCTTTCAGTGAATGCCGATGATGATGAAGTTTTTCAGAAATCAAATATTGATACGGAATGTAATCGTGACGTCGACTGCGCGGTGCCCTATGTGGCTGAAGAATTTGACGAAGATACGAATGAAGCAAATGGAGATACAGGCGCATCCGAAAGCGAAATTCAGGATGCGTTGAACGACAATACCGTTGACAGAGAAGCGATTGATGAGCGTATTTTCGATGAGGTTATGCGCCGCACAAGAGAACGCATTGAGAAGAGCCGCAAGGCTGAGGGTGCTCGTGAGAAAACGCCTTGTGCACATCAGCCAATGCCGACTGCTTCGGCAACCGAAGCGGATGATTTCATAGTCGGAGAAAATTCTGGGATGACCGATGAAATAGAAGCCGGAGATGTTCTTGATGCGGTTGAGGTCGCTTCAATCGGAATCAGAAATATGTCTTCCGAAAAGAGAAAAGTTGATGAAGATGTTACCGATACGCTGAAGATAGCTTCGACTGTCGGAAATCCCGCCGACGGAGAATTTGATGTATCTGAAATTTTTGTGAATCCCGAAGATGCGGAGCTTCTCAATAAGCTGTCACAAACATACCGCGCAGGCGGTGACGGAGCCCTCGGGATAAAACGCTCGGCAATTTCGACTCCAAAAGCCTCTGTATCACGTTCGCTCGGTGCGGCTCCCGAATATAAATTTCCGCCGATTGATATTCTCGAATCCGACCCGGGCAGAGGAAATGAAAATATAAAAGAAGAACTTCAGGAAAATGCGGTAAAGCTTGTTGAAACTCTGAAAAGCTTCAACGTGAGAACAAAAATTGAGAATATTTCTCGCGGTCCGACAATTACACGTTACGAGCTTCTTCCGGAACCCGGAACAAGAGTGCGTTCAATTGTAAATCTCGTTGACGATATTGCGCTTAATCTTGCAACAACGGGTGTCAGAATCGAAGCACCGATTCCGGGAAAATCCGCGGTCGGTATAGAGGTGCCGAATAAGAACCAAGCCACCGTTCATTTGAGAAGTCTTATTGAGGACAGGAGTTTTACCGACGCAAAAAGTAAGTTGACCGTATGCCTCGGCGAGGATGTTGCGGGAACGGCGATATACTTCGATATCGCGAAAATGCCGCATTTGCTTATAGCGGGTGCTACTGGTATGGGAAAATCTGTTTGCATAAACTCGGTTATTACAAGTCTTTTATATAAAGCATCTCCCGATGATGTCAAGCTGATACTTGTAGACCCGAAAAAGGTGGAGCTGAGTATTTATAACGGTATTCCTCATCTTTTGGTTCCTGTTGTCAGCGATCCGAAAAAAGCCGCAGGTTCGTTGTCATGGGCTGTCGGTGAGATGGAAAGACGCTTCGGACTGATTGAAGCTGTCGGTGTGCGCGATATTAAAAATTTTAATGAGGTAACAAAAAACGATCCCGATTACGAATACATGCCGAGAATCGTAATAGTTATTGACGAGCTTGCCGATCTTATGATGACTGCTCCCGATGATGTTGAGGAGTCGATCTGTCGTCTTGCTCAAAAGGCGAGAGCTGCCGGAATGCATCTCATAATCGGTACGCAAAGACCTTCGGTAGATGTTATTACAGGGCTTATCAAAGCGAATATACCGTCAAGAATAGCATTTACGGTTTCGTCACAGGTAGATTCACGAACTATAATCGACCGAGGCGGTGCCGAAAGTCTCATCGGAAGAGGTGACATGCTGTTTAACCCCGTTGGTGCTCAAAAGCCTATGCGCGTACAGGGTGCATATGTTTCCGAATCGGATGTTGAGGAAGTCGTTGCGTATATAAAAAATATGAACAGTTATTCCGATGTTTACTCAGAGGAAGTTGCAAATCAAATTGAGCGTGAAGCACAAAAGTGCGGTATGGGTAAAAAAGGTGCATCGGCTTCGTCTTTTGACGAGGATGACCATGAGGAAGATCCGATGCTTAAATCTGCAATAGAGCTTGCTGTGGACAGCGGAAAGATTTCCACCTCGCTCATACAGCGGAGGCTTTCGCTCGGCTACGGAAGGGCAGCAAAGCTTATTGACCGAATGGAGCAGCTCGGGTATGTGAGTGCGCCCGACGGTCAAAAGCCGAGGGAAGTGCTTATCACAAAGCAGGATTACATGGAAATGCGTCTTAAGGACGAGGCACCTTTTGATATTTAATAATACATGAAGTATAAATCACAAGAAAGAAGAAGTGGATTTTATGGGAAAGCTTATAGTTCTTGAAGGACTTGACGGCTCCGGAAAGGGCACACAGACGGAATTGCTTCGGGATTATATAGAAAAATCGGGTGGGAAAGCGCGTGTTATTGATTTTCCCGACTATAAAAGCGAAGGCTCGGCTCTCGTTAGAATGTACCTGAGCGGAGAGCTCGGAAATAATCCATCGGATACTAACGCATACGCGGCGTCAATGTTTTTTGCCGCAGACAGATATGTAAGCTTTATTACAGATTGGCGGGATGACTGGTGTGATCCCGATACCGTTGTTATTGCAAACAGATATACGACCGCTAACGCATATCATCAACTTTCGAAAATGGATTCCGATATGTGGGATGCATTTCTCGAATGGTTGTGGGATTTTGAGTTTACAAAGCTCGGACTTCCGAAACCGGACCTTGTATTACTGCTTGATATGCCTGAAAGTGTATCTTCCGCATTGGTTGCAAAAAGGAGCCGCGAAACGGGACAAGGTCTTGATATTCATGAGAAAAACAGTGAGTATCTCAGAAGATGCCGCGCCGCCGCCGCATATGCGGCAAAAGCCTGTGGTTGGCAGATTGTAAGATGTGCTGATGAAGGTGACAGTGTACCGTATTCGAAGGAGAAAATCGCTTCGGAGATTGTAAGAAATATTTCCGACATTTTTTAAGAAAAAAATGTCGGAAATATAAAAAATATCATCATTGTTTATGGATTGTTAACCGCTTTTGTTGGCAATGATGATATAATAGTGTTATTGAGAAAAATAAAGGAGCGCCGTTTGCATGGCATTTGACTATGATACTTGAATTTTTAGCTGACGGATTTGAAGAAATCGAGGCATTGACGCCGATTGACGTACTCCGCCGAGCGGGACTTGATGTGAAAACCGTTGCTGTCGGTAAAGAAAACGATAAATCGGTTGTCGGTGCTCACGGAATAAGCGTGGTAGCCGATATCACTTCCGGCGAAGCTTTCGGGCTTTTGAAAAACAATAATCTTGAAATGATAATACTTCCCGGAGGAATGCCGGGCGCGAAAAATCTCGATGAAAGTTCCGTTGTCGATTTATTTGTTTCGAGAGCGGCAAAAGACGGTGCGTATATTGCTTCGATATGTGCGGCTCCCATGATTCCGGGAAAACGCGGTCTTCTTCGCGGTCGCCGTGCTGTTTGCTATCCCGGATTTGAAAAATATCTCGATGGAGCACTTCCTTTTGACGGAAAGGTTGCGGTTGACGGAAAATACGTAACTGCTTGCGGAATGGGCGCGGCGCTTGAATTTGCGCTTGAGCTTGTCAGACTTATGAAAGGAGCGGAAGCCGCTGAAAACATACGCGCTTCCATACTTGCGAAATGATAAAAAAACAGAAAGATGACATACGAGAACAATATAAGCAGCTCAGAAGTATGATGAGCGCTGAAGAAAAGTACAGGCGTGACTGCGCTATCTGCAATGCGGCAGAGAACCTTGTCAGCTTCAGATATGCTGAATATGTACTTCTTTATGCGGCACAGGCTAACGAAATCGATGTGTCTCAGATTGCCAAGTCGGCATTTGAGAAAAACAAGAAAGTTTTGTTTCCTCGATGCGATAAGAAAACCCACACAATGCAGTACCATATTGTTTCCTCTCTTGATGAGCTTAAGCCGGATTCTTACGGAATATGTGAGCCGCCGGAGGAGAACCCCGTATATGATGTTCAAAACGAAACCGGAGGAGCGGTTTGTTTTGTTCCGGGACTTGTATATGACAGGGGAGGATTCAGACTTGGCTACGGCAAAGGCTTTTACGACAGATACCTTTCCTCTTTTGTGGGATGCACAATCGGAGTGGTTTATTCAGACTATATTCTTTCCGAGGTACCGCGCGGACGATTCGATGTATCTGTTGATATACTTCTTACCGAAAAGGGAGTCCGTGTCACAAAGGATATAAAAAAGACACATCCCGGGAAGGGTTGATTTTGCGTTCGCGATTTAATGTGTCATTGTTCACACCGATACTGATTATCGTTATTTTCGTTTTAATAATTGTGGTGAGCTTACTTCCTGCCGATATTCTCGGGGTAAACGAAAATCCGTATCTTGCGGTTGTGGTTATTCAACTTTTGATATATTCCGTTCCGTCTTTGTTTTATTGCAGGATACGCGGTCGGAATTTTGCCTCAAAGCTGAAGCTGCGTCTTTTTGCACCCTCACAGCTTCTTTATCTTTTTTATGTATTCGGATTTCTTGTCTGTGGGTCATTGATTATAAGTATTTTAATGTATAACTCTTTTCCTGACCTGTTTGCGGCATCATCGGTATCTGAGTATGCTGCTTTTGCATTAAATGACCGCTTTTTTGATACAGCATATCTTGTTATGGCATTTGCGATTCTTCCCGCAGTTACAGAGGAATTTCTTTTTCGCGGAATTGTAATCGGAGAATATGAGAGCAAGGGTGTGGCAAATGCTGTTATTATGAGTTCCTTGATGTTTGCCATGTCTCATTTTTCACTTGTGCGATTCCCCGTATACCTATTTTCCGGAATTGTCATTTCATGCGCCGCGTACACAACAAGGTCGGTCTTTGCGGCTATGATTTTACATGCGGCGAATAATACGGCGGTACTGTTGTGTGAAAAGTATGTACTTCGCATAGTTGATAAGCAAAATGTTACTCTTGTGCTTCTTATAATATTGATTGGAGCGGCATCTCTTCTTTTCGGTTTTTTGTCATGCTTTGAAGCGCAGGGTATTTATCGCAAATATGCAGACGATAATGTGCCCTCAGAGTATGCTTCTGTCAAAAAAAGCAATATATTTGTGAGCACAGCGGAGGTGTTTTTTACTCCCACTTTTCTCCTGCTTGTCATAATTTTTGCAGTTGCGGCAATAGCCGGATTATAATGAGATATTTTTCATGAGAGGTGATAACTACGGAACAAAATAAAAATAACGAATTACGTCGTACTGTAAAAGCGTTTGGTGCTTCTTCTGACAATTCGCCGCCGAAGCCATCGGGTGCAGCAAAAAGCTATGCCGATTCACGGATGCACCAAAGCAATAGAGATACAAGGAATGCTTCTGTAACCGAAAGAAATAATGTGAATATTTCATCAAATTCTGCGCCGACAAACAAAATGTACGCAGGACATACGAAAAACGAAGCACATGTGCCGCCGCGTTATAATGATGTTAACAGAGGCGTTTCGACTCCGAGAGAGGAGCGAAGAAATGTTCAGCCGAGTATTAATCATAGAATTAACGGAGAGCGAACGCTCGAAAATAAAAATGCAAATCTGCCGATTCGAAATACTCAGCCAAGGGCGGTAAGTCGGGTTCCCGAAAACGGAAGGGCAGTTTCCAAGTTAAATGGCGGAAATATTCCTCAAAGTCCGGTTAAGCATATAGCTCCGAGTCTTACGAAAGCAAAGACTACCGAAATATCTTCGGTTAAAGGCGGTGGGCATTACGAAAATGTAAAATCGGACAAAAAAACAAAAAATAAATATTCATCCGATGAGGGCGGCAATACCGTTCTTAGCATAGTGAAGGCTGTTGTATATATCACGTTTGTTATTGTGACGTCTGTATTTCTTTCCTATTTTATAATTGTGGTAGGAAATGATGTTTTTGCATTTGTAAAATCCGACACAGCGGTTGAGGTGGTTATTCCGGAGTACGCAACCCTTGATAATGTCACCGACATATTGTACGAAAACGATGTGATAAAATATCCTCATATATTTAAAATTTTTGCGGTAGTCAAAAATTACGACGGCGAATTTCTTGCGGGTACCTACACGATTACTCCGATGATGAATTACGAGAGCCTACTTGATGAATTTAAAGAAAAGCCTGTCAAGGGTACCGTTGAGATTACCATTCCCGAAGGGTATACCACAGATGAGATAATAGATTTGTTTGTGTCAGAGGGTATCGGAACTCGGGAAGGGTTTGTGGATGTCATACAGAATTATGAGTTTGACTATTGGTTTATTGACGAGCTTGAGGAGAATGGGATAAGTGAGGACAGAATTTACCGTCTCGACGGATATCTTTTCCCTGATACGTATCAATTTTATCTTGAATCAAGCGAAAAAACTGTAATAAATAAGCTTCTAAAGCGGTTTTCTCAAATATTTACAAAAGAATACCGAGAACAGTGTAAGCATCTCGGATATACCGTTGACAGAATTATCACATTGTCTTCGATTATAGAGAAAGAGGCGGGCTCTCCTTCCGAATTTTTTAAAGTTTCGTCGGTGTTCCATAACAGACTGAACAATCCGCAAAATTATCCGAGGCTTGAAAGCGATGCCACCATTGTATATGCGATTCAGCATGATACCGGCGAACGAACGGTTTTGATGGATACTTCGTATGAAACCCCATACAATACGTACAAGTATGACGGACTCCCGCCGGGACCTATTGCAAATCCAAGTGCCAGTGCCATGCTTGCCGCGCTTTCACCGCAGGATACCGATTATTATTTCTTTATCGCCAATAAGGGAACGACATATTTCTCGGAAACAAAAGCGCAGCATGATGCGTATATCGAGCAGTTCAGAAATGAACGTGCTCAGCAGACGAGCGGTGATGCTCACTCAAATTGAGCTGATAAGTATCAAAGCGGCGTCATTTAGGCGCCGCTTTGATTTTGCGCTTTTTTTCGGGCTTGAGTGAGGCGAAGTAAAGTTTGTTTACCTCGGCGCCCATAAGCAGAATTATCATGCAGAAATAAATCCACAGCATGATAAGACATACTGCCGCAAGTCCTCCGTAGATATACGAAGCGTTTGGGAAATACGCAATATACAGTGAGTAGAAATAAGAAAAAACAATCCAGCCGACAGATGAAAAAAATGCACCCGGAATGTGATATATTGCATTTACACGTATATATTCGCTCCTTTTGGCGATTGATGCGTAAAATCCCGTAAACAATACAGTCATTGCCGCAATAAATATCGGAATACGAAGCTTCATGAGTATTATTGATATTTCACTTCCGAGAAGTCTGCCTATAAAATCACCGAAAAGAATAACGGCGACGAGCGCGATTATCAATGCGATGAAAATTAAAGTATTGAACAGAGATTTTATTTTTTTTATAAAAATATTGTTTTTTCGGTTTGCGTGATATACGGTCTCCATTCCTTCGCAGACAGCTCCGACGCCACGCGAGGTACTCCACAAAGCTGTTACGGCTGATATTGATATAAGAGGCACATTGGGTGCTGAGTCGAGTTCATCGTGTATAAACTGAAGTATTTCCGCAAGCTCACTTTTATGCGTGAAATTTATAATGTATTGCTTAAAATTTTCGGGAAGAAAAGCTCCGCTTATTGCTATTATGAGTGATATGAACGGGATAGCCGAGGTGATTACGAAAAATGAAGCCTGTGCGGCGTGAACAGAGACTTTGTCTGCGGCTATGGTTTCGATGAATTTTTTTATTTGTGTTATAATGGTGTTAAAAAAATATACTTTTGATTTCACCGCTGCTCCTTTTAGGACATATGTTGTCCTTGAACGATATAAGTATAAAAGCCTGCTGAAATATGCATATTTATATTGTATGTAAACAGAATTTTTAAAATTCTTGATTTGAGATAGGAGATTAAAGATGTATAAAATCGGATGCCATTTATCCACAGATGGCGGATATCTTGCAATGGGAGAGAGAATACTGAAAATGGGGGGAAATACATTTCAGTATTTCACAAAAAATCCCAAAGGAGGAAAGACAAACCGTATTCCCGATATGAACGATGTCGGAGCTCTTGTAAAGCTTATTGAAAATAGCGGAATGGCATGTCCGCTTGCACATGCCCCATATACATACAATCCATGCTCTAAGGATGAGGCAGTGAGAAGCTACTCACGTGATTCAATGAGGGGTGAGCTGGAGTTTCTTGAGAACATGCCGGGGTCACTTTATAACTTCCATCCCGGGTGTCACGTAGGACAAGGAGTTGAAGCAGGCGCAGATTTTATCGCGGATATGCTCAATCAAGTTTTGTGGCGCGGTATGAGTACTGTTGTTCTTCTTGAAACTATGGCAGGAAAGGGAACGGAAATCGGACGTTCCTTTGAAGAGCTGCGCATGATTATCGACAGAGTGGACATCGGACTGCGTGATAATCTCGGAGTGTGCTTTGATACCTGTCATGTCAGCGATGCGGGGTATGATATTGTCGGAGACCTTGACGGTGTTCTTTCGGAATTTGACCGTGTTGTGGGAATAGACCGACTGCGTGCAGTGCATCTAAACGATTCCGTGAATCCGCCGGCATCCCATAAGGACAGGCACGCAAAAATCGGGGAGGGTTATATAGGACTTGAGGCAGTTTCGGCAATCATAAACCACCCGTTTCTCGCAAGCTTGCCATTTTATCTTGAAACACCAAATGATATTGAGGGTTATACCGCTGAGATTGCCTTGCTTAAATCTATGAGAAAGTGCGATTGATAACAGCTTGCTTCTGTGATTGCGGTATTGTCAATAAACGGGAGCATCAATATATTATGCAAAGGATGATGGGGACTTATAATGAATGAGGAAAAACTTTTGGCAATTGCAGAGCAGATAATGCTTTACTCTACTGAGACTGAATTGCTTGACGAGGATATTGATAAAATTTTAGCCAACATAAAAAATTCAAAAAAACGTACTGTAAAAAAAGAAAATAAAGTATATACTCGGAGTACAAATGAAGCCGCGGCTGATTCAATGGAACGGAACGAAGGATATGGTATTTATTGCTCGGATAACTCGATTGTGTGCGGCTCGGAGAGATACGACGACGGATTTGTAGTTATTCCGAGAGTGGTGTGAAAAATGGATGTAAAATCAAAAAACGATTTTAAAGATGAAATCATTAATTATTCTGTGTCAAAGCTGTCAGATAAGCTTCACAAACGTGAAATAAGCGCATGTGAAGCTGCCGAGGCATATTTGGCACGAATAGAGGAAACGGAGCCTCAAATCCGGGCATATATAACTGTTACCGATGAGAAAGCACGCGAAAATGCGATAATCGCAGATAAAATTCTGAAAAATGAAGGGGACAACGCTCCGATATTGTGCGGTGTTCCTTTTGCGGTAAAGGATAATATTACCACAAAGGGAATAAAAACAACTTGTGCGTCACGTATGCTTGAGAATTTTGTTCCTCCATACAGCGCGGGTGTTTATGAAAAAATCTCCGATATGGGCGGAGTTCTTCTCGGCAAAACCAATCTTGATGAGTTTGCAATGGGTTCAAGCTGTGAAAAATCGCACTTCGGTACGACAAAAAATCCGCATGATACGTCTCGTTCACCGGGCGGTTCTTCGGGCGGCTCGGCAGCCGCTGTTGCGGTAAAATCTGCTCCTTGGGCAGTCGGTACCGATACGGGCGGAAGCGCAAGACAACCCGCTTCATTTTGCGGAGTTGTATCCATGAAGCCTACCTATGGTCTTGTGACAAGGAGCGGTATGGTTGAGTTTTCTTCATCTCTTGATACAGTATCCCCTATTACTTCCGATGTATACGACAATGCGCTTGTTCTCGGCTGCATGGCAGGCAAGGACAAGCGTGATATGACATCTTTGGATACGAGTGAAAATTATACCGACGGAATCAGTGGCGGCGTTCGGGGATTTCGCATTGCTATTTTGAGCGGTTACGAAAGTCTGTGCAGTGACGGATGTGCACGTTGCGTAAGACGCGCAGTAAAAGAGCTTGAGCATCTCGGAGCTTATTTCGGTGAAACAGATGTCGTTTCAACCGATATTATTTTGTCCGCATATCTTGTAATAAGCGCGGCGGAAGCATCATCAAATTTATCTCGTTTCGATGGATTGAAGTACGGATATTCTGCGGATGGTGCAGGATATGAGGAGATAATGAAAAATACGCGGACCGCTGCTTTCGGAAAAGAGGTTAAGCGCAGGATTTTGACCGGAGGCTACGCCCTGTCATCACTTGACGGAGAGGATTACTATCGTACGGCAAAAGCTGTGCAAAAAGAGATTTGCAGAGTTATCGATGAGCTTTGGGAAACATATGATGCGATATTGATGCCCACTGCATCGGATGTCGCATTCTCAATCGGAGCTTATAACGAAGCCGCCTCGGATATGTACAGTAGTGACAGATTTACTACAATTGCCAATATTACTGGATGTCCTGCAATTACCGTTCCGTCGGGAGGAGACGGATTGCTTCCGTACGGTGTGACTCTGATGGGAAAGCATTTGTCGGAAAAATTCCTATACAGAGCGGCATTCGCACTTGAGGGAGCTGTTTCGGAATATTTGAAAGCGGAGGCTTGCTTATGAGAAAGTATTCAGATAAGTATGAAGCGGTGATAGGGCTTGAGGTACATGTTGAACTGAAAACCGCCACAAAGATATTCTGCGGCTGCCCCTCGCGCTTTGGCGGCGAGCCGAACACTCGCGTGTGTCCTATATGTTATGGAATGCCGGGCGCACTTCCTGTTTTATCGGAGCAATCTGTGGAGCTTGCGGTAAGGGCAGGATTGGTGCTCGGATGCCGCATCAACAAAGAGTCTTCCTTCGACCGTAAGAATTATTTTTACCCCGATCTCCCGAAAGGATACCAAATTACGCAATACAGAAATCCCATATGCAGTGGTGGAGGTGTGCATATAGAGTCAAACGGAGAGAAGCGTTTTATCGGACTCGAAAGAATACATCTCGAGGAGGATGCGGGAAAGCTGATTCATCGTGGGGACAGAACCTTGATAGATTACAATAGATGTGGGGTGCCTCTTATAGAAATTGTGAGCTTGCCGGAAATTCACACTCCGGATGAGGCAAAAGCGTATCTTAATTCACTGAGACGGCTTCTGACTTATTCAGGTGTGTCAGATTGCAAAATGAATGAGGGTTCTTTGCGGTGCGATGTGAATGTGTCGGTACGGCGTATTGGTGACGGATTGCTCGGAAACCGATGCGAGCTGAAAAATTTAAATTCCGTGAATTTTGTCGGGCGCGCACTTGAATACGAAATTGAGCGTCAATGCGATATCATTGAAAATGGGGGAGCTGTTGAGTTTGAAACCCGCAGATACAATGAGGATAAAAACTGCACAGAACGGATGCGTACCAAAGAAACCTCAGTTGATTACAGATATTTGTCGGAGACGAATATTCCGCCGATTTATCTTACAGATGAGTATATTGAAAAAGTGAAAAGACAAATGCCTAAGTCGGCTGATGAAATTTCAGAACAGCTTGTGCGTGAGTATGATATAAAGCCATCTGATGCGGAGATTTTGACAAGAACGCAGGAGCTTGCTCAATATTTTATTAACTGTGCGGATAAAACACATTATAAAAAATTGTGTGCCAATTTATTTATTGCCGAGGTTGTACCGAAAATCGACGAGCTGTGCGGTGAAAAATATATATCGGAAAAATCTTTTGCTGAAATCTGCGATATTTTCGGTGAGGGACTGATAACAAGCGGAAATGCAAAAAAACTTGTCCATATGTCTGCCGAAAGTGAAATAAATCCTTTGGCAATTGCCGAAAATGAACATCTTCTGAAAATAACCAATATTGAGGAAATTGCTGCATATGCACGAAATGCGATAGCTGAGAATGAAAAGGCAGTAAATGATTATCGGCGAGGAAAGACGGCAGTGCTGAAGCAGTTTGTCGGTACTGTAATGCGTGAAACCGGTGGCAGAGCAGACCCGATTACTGCTGAGGCTGAGATAAAACGAGCTCTCGATGAGTTGATTTAAAATACCTTCGGATTGTTAATTCGATTTCGGAAGTATAAATTTTTCCGTTTTTATGCGGTTTAAAGCACACAACAATATATTTATAAGTAGCCGACTGTGTAGGTGTTAGAAGGTACACAGTTGGCTTTTAATTTAAATTGCGTGAGATGTATATCGGAGAATGACAGCAATCGTTTATAATTGTAAAATAATATGAAATAAAAAAATAATAAAATGTAAAATTAAAGTGAATAAGCTTGTGCGAAATCAAAAAAACAAATCGGCCTTATATGGTTAATAATGGAAAATAAACTTTTCTGCGGAATTATTTTCTATTTGACAAAAAAAGGAAATATGACGGTGATTGGCGAAAAGAATCGCAATTTTTCGCATGGCGCTGTCATGTTGTGTCGGAAATGACGGGAAATCCCAAAAAAACTGAAAATAAAATTTAAATATTACCTTACTTTTTTTTAAAAACCTCTTGATTACTATAATGATTTAGTATATAATATTAGCATGTGGTGATTAAAACCAAAAAAAAGAGGTTAAGGGAGGTAAATAGAGGATGTTGACCGGCAAATACTGTCATTCTATTGATGCAAAAAACAGAATCATTATACCTTCCAAAATCAAGGAACAACTCGGAGAGACAATTACCATACTTCGCGGAAGCGATAAATGCCTTACCGTTTACTCGGCTGAGGAATGGGAAAGCTACGCAAAAAAAATAAGTGAAATTTCAAAAACAAAAGTCCGAGACATCACTCGTTATCTCTATTCAAATTCCATAGAAGTTCAGCCGGATTCCCAGGGTAGAGTTATGATTCCTCAGGACATGCTGAATTTTGCCGGAATAGAAAAAAATGTTATCACAGTCGGCTGTGGAAGATACGCGGAAATATGGTCGCAAGAAGTATGGAATGCACAGCAACTCGATGAAGAACCCGAGAACTTTACCGCCATGCTTCTTGAGCTTGGACTGTAAGGAGATAACATGGAATTTTCGCACGTATCTGTTATGGCACGCGAGGTTATAGAGGTTCTTCAACCCGAGCGAGGCGGAATTTATGTGGATTGCACCGTAGGCGGCGGAGGTCATTCGTTTGAAATTGCAAAAAGACTTCCTCGTGATTCAAAATTGATTTGTCTCGACAGAGATGATGAAGCAATAGCGGCTTGCTCTGAGCGCCTTGCGGAATATTCCGACAGAGTGGAAATCATAAAATCGAATTTCAGGAATATTTCAGCTGCACTCGATATGCTGGGGATTGATAAAATAGACGGTGTTATGTGGGACCTCGGAGTTTCATCGCATCAGCTTGATGATGGTGACAGGGGATTCTCTTATTCCAAGGATGCACTGCTTGACATGCGAATGGATCGCTCTGAGGGAAGAAGCGCTTACGATGTTGTCAACTTCAGTGACGTGGATGAGCTTGCAAGAATAATACGCGATTACGGCGAGGAAAGATTTGCAGTTCGGATAGCTTCTGCAATTGCTGAAAAACGAGCTGAAGGTCCGATTTCCACAACATCGGAGCTTGCGGATATTATTACAAAGGCAATTCCGGCAGGCGTGCGAATGAAAGAAGCGCAAAATCCGGCAAGACGCACATTTCAAGCAATTCGTATTGAGGTTAACGGAGAACTTGAATCCATTGAACCGTCAATAAAAGATGCGGTATCGCGTCTGAATCCGGGCGGAAGAGTGTGGGTGATAACTTTCCATTCTCTTGAAGACAGAATCACAAAGGATGTA